>CAJXRC010000275.1 GCA_913058405.1 uncultured Colwellia sp.
ATCAATGCCTTGCCTAAATCGTTTTTTTCTCCCACTGAAACATGCATTTTGAATGATCACGGGTATATTGGCATTTTGATTAAATAAGCTCAGCACGGCTTAAAAATTAATTTACTGTTTTATCTATCTCTTAAGCAGAGTTGAGGTTAAGTCAAAAATTATACTTGCCACAAATTAAATATTGTATACAATATATTTAAATCTGACTAGCAATAGTTTATCAAAACCAATTGTGGCGCTACGCGATTGGTCTTTAATCACGAAAAATGAAGAGAATATTATGAACGTAAACTGGCAAGGTGTTTACCCAGCAGTAACAACGCAATACAACGAAGATTTATCTATTAACTTTGAAGCAACTACTCAAGTGGTTGATACCATTATCAAAGAGGGTGTTAATGGCATCATTGCTTTAGGAACTGTTGGTGAAAATGCTTCACATACCCGTGAAGAAAAAGTCGCTATTTTAAAAGCGGTAAAAGAAGTTGTTGCGGGTCGTGTGCCGGTACTTTCTGGTGTTGCTGAAACATCGACTCAGATTGCGATTGAATTCTCACAAGCCTGCGAAGTAATAGGTATTGATGGCTTAATGGTTTTACCAGGCATGATTTACAAATCTGATGAAAGCGAAGCGGTAAATCATTATCAGCAAATTGCGCGTAATTGTGGTTTACCTATTATGATTTACAACAACCCTGTTACTTATGGTGTTGATGTTGGCATTGAAGGCATGAAAATCTTGGCACAAGAAGACAACATAGTATCAATTAAAGAAGCAACTGAAGATACTCGTCGTATTTCTGAGTTGTACTCCGCATTTGATGATCGCTTTGTTATTTTTGGCGGCGTAGATGACATTGCCCTTGAATCATTAATGCTGGGTTGTACTGGCTGGATTTCGGGTTTAACAAACGTATTTCCAAAAGAGTCTGTTGCTATCTATAAGTTAGCAGAGCAGGGACGTTATAACGAAGCGCTAGAAATTTGGCGTTGGTTCTTACCTTTATTACGTTTAGATACCGTACCTAAGCTTGTTCAGTGCATCAAGTTATGTGAACAACTTGCCGGTCGTGGTAGTGAATTAACACGTGCTCCACGTATGCCATTAGTTGGTGATGAGCGAGCAAATGTTGAACGTGTTTATAATGAAGCGGTTGCTAATCGCATTGATTTAAGCAAATTCAACTTAGATTAATTTTCGATTTCTCATTAATTCACGAGTCTTGAAAGTATTTTTCAGTATTACTATTTAAGCACGGTAAATTGCAACGCTTGGGGACAATATGGTTAAGGGTACATTTTTTTGTATTGATGCACACACTTGCGGTAATCCGGTTCGATTAGTAACCAGCGGTCACCCCCATTTAGTGGGTAAAACTATGAGTGAAAAGCGACTTGATTTCATTGAGCGCTATGACTGGATCCGTCGCGGGTTAATGTTTGAACCGCGTGGGCACGATATGATGTCTGGTGCATTTTTATATCCACCTTGCAGTGATAATGCCGATGCATCGATTCTATTTATTGAAACTTCTGGCTGCCTACCTATGTGTGGCCATGGCACTATTGGCACGGTTACCGCAGGATTAGAGAGCGGAATTATCACGCCAAAAATTCCAGGTAAGCTCATTATCGATGTGCCTGCAGGTCAAATTATCATTGAGTATCAAGAAAATGATGGCAAAGTTTCTAACGTTAAAATATTCAATGTTGCCTCCTACTTAGCACACCGAGATATCACTTTAGATATTCCTGAGTTGGGTCAGTTAACTGTCGATGTCTCTTACGGCGGTAATTTTTATGTGATTGTTGAACCACAAGAAAACTTTCCTGGTATCGACCAATGGAGTGCTGCAGAGATATTAAAGTGGAGTCCTGTTATTCGTGAAGTGGCAAGTAAAACCCTTGATTGTGTTCACCCAGAAGATGCCAGTGTGAATGGCGTTAGCCACGTTTTGTGGACAGGAAAATCGCAAACCAAAGGCTCAGACGCAGCCAATGCGGTATTTTATGGCGATAAAGCCATTGACCGCTCTCCTTGCGGCACGGGAACTAGCGCGAGAATGGCACAATTATTTGCCAAAGGTGAGTTAGCTTTAGGTGATACTTTTATTCATGAGAGTTATATCGGTAGTCAATTTACCGGCAAGATTGAAGGTGTTGTGGAGTTAGCTACTCAAGGTAAAGCTATCACCGCCATAATGCCAAGCATACAAGGTTGGGCGAAAGTTTTTGCAAAAAACTGCATCACTATTGATGACGATGACCCTTATGCTTTTGGTTTTAGCGTTAAGTAAGCTACCTACTACATAAGTAACTAATCTAATACATAGCTAACTAATACAGAGAAAACAAAGGGTAAAAGTATGGAGAAATCTCATCTTATTCTTTGTTTAAGTGAATGTTTAAGTAAAGGTTTAAGCACAATTTTAAGTAGAGTTTAAATACGAGTTTAACTACGAATTACACCCAGTGTCTTTATTTAATGAAGGCCTTAGCAATATAAGTGAGTAAGAACATGACAATCACAGGACAGAATTTAATTGCTGGCGAATGGTCAGGTAATACACAAGGTGGCTTTAAAGCATTTAATGCCCAAACACATTGTGCTATTGATCTTGAGTTTGCTGAGGCAACAATGCTTGAAGTAAACACCGCGGTCAACCGTGCCAATGAAGCGTTCATTACTTATAGCCAATTAAGTGCAAAAAAACGCGCTACTTTCTTAAGGACCATTGGGGCTGAAATTCTTGCCTTAGGTGATGAACTCGTTGAAACCGCTTGTGGTGAAACAGGTTTACCAGCAATGCGTATTCAAGGTGAGCGAGGCAGAACAATTGGCCAACTTGGTTTATTTGCTGATTTATTAGAAGCAGGTGAATATCAAGGCGTTGTAGAGCAAGCAAACAATGATCGCCAACCGTTACCAAAACCTGATACCCGTTTAGGTTATTTACCTTTAGGTGTCGTTGGTGTTTTTGCAGCAAGTAACTTTCCTCTTGCTTTCTCTACTGCTGGTGGCGACACTGCATCGGCATTAGCTGCGGGCTGTCCTGTGGTGATGAAAGCGCACGCCGCACATCCAGCTACCGCTGAATTAGTCGCAAGAGCAATACTCAAAGCGATTGATATTTGCGAATTAGACCGTGGAGTGTTCTCCCTTATTCAAGGTAAAAACTACGCTATTCCTACGCAAATTGTGACTCACCCATTAGTGAAGGCTGTTGGTTTTACGGGCTCTGAACGTGTAGGTATGATTTTACAAGCGCAAATACATCAACGCCCTGAGCCTATTCCTTTTTATGGCGAGCTTGGCAGTATTAACCCGCAATTTATTATGCCTAATAAATTGGCACAAGATGGCACTGAAATAGCGCAAGGCTTAGTTGCTTCATTAATGATGGGACAAGGACAATTTTGTACCAGCCCTGGGGTTTGGGTGGTCGTAGGTAGTGAAGAAAGTGAAAATTACCAAACTTTTATCGCCTCAGCAAGTGAAGCGTTAGCACAACAATCGGCTGGTGTTATGTTAACGCCTGCAATGTGTGCCAGCTATAACGCTGCTGTTGCAGAGCGTAAAACACTGAACGGTGTTAGTTTGCTTTCAACAGGCCTTATGGGAAATGAACAAGAGTGTTCAGCGTCTTTATTTGCGACCGATCTGGCTGCATTCGCTAAAACGCCGTTATTACAAGAAGAAGTGTTTGGCTTTAGTGCTTTGGTTGTTCGCTGTGAAGATACGACTGAAATGATGCAGTTTGTCACCTTACTTAAAGGTAATTTAACCGCCAGTATTCACGGCTTGGACAGTGATTTAGCGGAAGCCAAAGTGCTGAGTCAAAGTCTTGCCCATAAAGTAGGACGCTTGATTTATAATCAAATGCCAACAGGTGTTGAAGTGTGCGCCTCAATGAATCACGGTGGTCCGTTCCCAGCATCAACTAATATCAGAACAACGTCAGTGGGCAGTGAAGCAATCACCCGTTTTAGACGACCTATCTGTTATCAAAATATGCCAGCAGAGTTATTACCGACCCTGTTGAAAGATAACTAAAGATAATTTTAAAGCCAAGTGCATATTATGTTCTTGGTTTTTTTGATTAAATCTATAGACGTTAACAATTATGTAAATTATATTAACGTTATTTATTAATGGCTTAACTGTGTTTTTTGGGTTAGTTATTACATTCAATTGTATACCTGAACTATCGACACTGATTTAACACTAGAGGTAGGTAAGATAGTGAGCCAAACCAAACGAAGTCCTTTTCAGCGACTTGCTTGGTATGGTATGCATTACTTGCTAGTTATTTCATGGCACCAAGCTCTCAAAGTGGATTAGGACAGGGAGTAAGCTTAGTGGAACATGAGCAACGATTCATTAGCTCTGACTGTCATATTGCTTTTGAAAAAGGTTGCGTTATTACCATAGAACCAAGTATTTACCTTCCTAGCTGGGGTGGCATACATATAGAAGATGTGGTGTTAGTTGATGAGGGTTTAAAATTCTGACTAAATCGCCTGAGGGGTTAATTGAACTCTAGTGAGTTTTGACCCAAGTACTTTTTACATAATTAACCGTAAAACGAGATCTCCATGAAAATTATTAATGCTGAACAAGTCCACCAATACCTTAACTTTGAAGAGTTAATCCCTTTACTAAAACAGAGTTTTAGTCGTCCATTTAGTATGCCGCAGCGTCAGGTCTATTCACTTGCTCCTGAACAAAATGAAAATCATGATGCATTTGCTTTATTACCTTCATGGAATGAAGAAGTGATTGGTAATAAAGCTTTTACTTACTTTCCTGACAACGCACAAAAACATGATTTACCCGGTTTATTTTCGAAAATAATGTTATTTAAGCGTCAAACAGGCGAGCCCTTAGCATTGGTTGACGGCACGAGTGTTACGTATTGGCGGACTGCGGCCATTTCAGCATTAGCCAGCCAATTACTTTCTAGAGAAAATAGCCAACATCTGATGTTATTTGGCACCGGAAATCTAGCAAGTTATTTAGTAAAAGCGCATTTAGCTGTGCGAGATATCAAGCAAGTTACCCTGTGGGGACGCAATGCAGATAAAGTGAGCGAATTGGTTGCAAGTTTTAGTGTTTTGTATCCAGCCGTTACGTTTAAAGTCAGTGTTGAGGTAAATATTGAGGTAGCAAGTGCTGATATCATCTGTTGCGCAACGGGCGCAAAAACACCTCTTTTCGATGGAAACTGTTTGAGTGCAGGTAGTCATGTTGATTGTTTAGGTAATCACATGACTGATGCGCGTGAATGCGATACACCAACAGTACTAAAGGCTAGGGTATTTGTTGATAGTTTAACGAATACTTTAAATGAAGCGGGTGAATTGCTTATCCCTATACTTGAAGGTGCTTTTAACAAGGATGAGATTGTAGGCGAATTAGCTGACATGTGTAAGACGCCAGCAATACTGCGCCAATCAAGTGATGAAATAACGTTATTTAAGTCGGTAGGTACAGCGATTAGTGATTTAGTAGCGGCATATAGCGTAGTGGAGAAACTAGCCAAGTAATTCACTTAATGAGCGACGCAAGCATTATTAAATATTCACAGGTATTGCTTCTTGATTCAATTACCAGACAACACGTATATACCCGTTCCATTTGAAGGTGCATGATTCAGCTGGAATTATAAACGCCTTTAGGCAAAGCATTGGTTGAAAAGAAGAGTTATTCTATTGTCGAAATCAATAACGCAGTATAAAGCGCTCCTAAACCAGCGCCCATAGGGAAGACTGATTAAACCATACTATTCGTTACATTCCTGTTTAAGGACGTGACATGGATGGTGTTATTGGAGAATGCAGGAACATATTCTCCTGAATGACCCTTAATAAAAATATGCGCCTTGATCATGAGGCACTCAGACTTATTGAAACGAGTATATTCAAGCGGAGTGGGTATGAATGCCTAAAGGTAGGCTTGATTAGTGATAAATAATCTCTAAGACACCTTTAATTAACTCAAATCAGCCTGAATTGTGCGGCTCGATTTTTTCCATCGATAAAGACAGTAAAAAATTACAATAGTTGAAATTACGATTCCTGCTGCCGATAAGAAGCTTTCAATAGCGGCTAGATCTGTTGCTGTAATAACCGTGACCTCGGTTACTTTAGCTGTTGCTTGCATGTAAATAATCCTTATAAAAGAGTAGGGTGCAATATATCCGAATATATTTATTATCAGCAAGAAAAAAAAGAGAAAATAGTTAGAATAGAGCTGAAACTTTGTTGTTAATCAAATATATAT
>CAJXRC010000276.1 GCA_913058405.1 uncultured Colwellia sp.
CTATTTAGAGTCAAGCCCGTTTAATCAACCAAAAATTTCAGGTAACAACGCTAAACTGCCTGATTTATCGGCTGAATTTTTACTTGACCAATATCAAAAAGGTTTGGCTATTTATCAGCAGTTGACTGCATTAGACAATGAAAAGTTGTCACTAGAGAATCAAATAAACTTTTCTGTGCTCAGCTATAGTTTAAAAAACCAGCTAGATAGCTACATTAACAAAGAACACTACATGCCGCTTACTGCAGAGTCGGGCTTTCATGTATGGATTACGAGTATTTCTAAGCAAGTAGACTTTAAAACCTTAACGGATTATCAAGATTATTTAGCGCGTTTATCTATACTACCAACTTACTTTGCGCAACAAACTTATTGGATGAAGAAAGGATTAGAAAGTGGTATCAGTCAACCGAAAGTGGTACTTAAGGGATTTGAGCAATCTATTTCGGCTTATATAAAAGAAGATGTCACGGAAAGTTCGTATTATCAACCATTTAATAAAATGTCAGCTTTTATAACTACTAGCCAGAAAAAAGACTTACGCCAACAAGCTAAGCAAGTATTAAGCACAAAAGTGATGCCTGCATATAAAGCCTATTATGACTTTATGGTTAATGAATATCAGCCAAATGCACGGGATAATATTGCTGCTAGCTCACTAACCAATGGCACGGAGTATTATCAAAATAGGCTAGTACATTATACCACCTTACCCATGACCGCAATGCAAGTACATCAGCAGGGATTGGCAGAAGTTAAGCGTATCCGAGCTGAAATGGACGCTATCATTGAGCAGGTAAACTTTGCTGGAAGCTTCAGTGAATTTGTCGAATTTTTACGTACGGATCCTCAATTCTATGCCACCACGCCTATAGCGTTATTAAAAGAAGCATCTTTTATTGCTAAAAAAATGGATGCTAAGCTACCTTCGCTATTCAAAACGTTACCAAGAACGCCGTATGGAGTGATGGCCGTACCTGCCAATATTGCGCCTAAATACACTACTGGGCGGTATGCGGGTTCATCAAGAGATGATCAGCCAGGAAATTATTGGGTCAATACTTATAGACTAGATCGACGACCACTTTATGTCTTAACGGCATTAACTTTACATGAAGCCGTGCCAGGACATCACCTGCAGATATCACTGGCAAAAGAAATGAAAGATGTAGCTAAATTTAGAAATAGAACTTACATTTCAGCTTTTGGTGAAGGTTGGGGCTTATACTCTGAATATCTAGGAATAGAAGCCGGTATGTATGAAGATCCTTATCACAACTTTGGCCGTTTGACCTATGAAATGTGGCGCGCCTGTCGCTTAGTTGTAGATACTGGGATGCACACGCAAGGATGGAGTCGAGAGAAAGCAATGGACTTTTTGGCTAGTAACACGGCATTGTCTCTGCATAATGTAAAGACAGAAATAGACCGATATATATCATGGCCAGGCCAAGCTTTATCTTACAAAATCGGTGAATTAACCATTAAACGTTTACGTAAGGAAGCAGAACAAACATTAGGTGAAGATTTCGATTTACGAGAGTTTCATGATCAATTACTTAAACATGGCTCAATGCCATTATCTATGCTGGATAAGATCATAACGCAGTATATAAACGACAAAAGTAATAGGATGAAAAAATCATAAAATTAATTCTCTGAACTATAACGTTAGTTTAGTGTGAGCTTAGCACTGAGAACTTGGTGTTAGGCTCCGATATTCATGGGGTTAATTCTGACTAAGTGAACAATAAATTAGTCTAATTAGTATTACTTTCAACGCAGACAGACAAGCACTATCTTTGTTAGCAATTTTTTAAATAACCTGAACTCGATTTAAGAAGTTTTTAACTACCTGAAATATATAAATTAAATATTTCAATGTGTCTCTGGCTAGATAGTTTTGCTTAATTCAAGGCAAATTGACGCGTCAATAGCGAGTCTATTGCAAGTGAATTTAACGCAGAAGTCAGTAAAAGTAGTTGCTAGAGAATAATTTATTAAGCCGAGTTCAGGTTAAATAGTACTAAATAGATTATACATAAAGAACAGAAAGTGATGGGTTGGGAAATACAGGGAAAGAGGCCACGCAAAGAAACCGGAAGAAACAGATAGTGGATTATCAAATTAAGATAAGCCCCCACTATATCAAAAATTGCAGTCCCGCTATCATAGGTTTCCCTTTAGACCGGTAACTTTGCGTCTCTAACTTTCATTAGATTTGCCCTTATCAAGCTTTGTAGCTTAACGCCGTTATTATAGGATGAATACAGTAAATGTAAACAGAAAAGGCTACTTTTGTTTACCTTTATGAGGTAAAAAGAGTAATGAGTAATATTGGATAATCTCCAATGTTTGATTTTTCAATTACTAACGGTATAGATATGACGTTAAAGCGGTTTTTTCTGTTTATTGTATTTACTTTCAAAGTACAGTTACTTTCATTTTTTTTAGTAAGTATTGCGCTTGCCCAACCTGCTTCTGAGCAAGCTGTATTAAGCAATCAAGTACAGCAATTATCACAAGTAAATGACGAAACTATCGATTTTGATACGGTGAGTTCTCTGTCAGAAAAAATTATTAGCAATCACCACGATTACTCAAATGATATTCTCGCTAAAGTTTATTTACTCTCTGCAAGAGTGGCTAGCAATCAAGGAAATATAAATAAAGTTTTTGAGTTTGCTCAGCAGGGCTTAGATGCTAATAGTCTAGACAAAAAAATTAAAATGGCGCTGCTCTTCAAGTTAGCAGATGTCTATGTTGCCAAAAAAGAATATAAACAGCTGTTAGAAGTGACTCAAGAAGCTGTTAGAAATAGTGAATATAGCCCAAGTGTTAAGTATCAATTACTCTCGTTAAGTTACCGAAGTGTCGCGTTTTCAATGTTAGGAAAACATCAAGAGGCTTTAGTTGACTTACAACAAGTTGAATTGAGAATTGGTAAAAGTGATCTTGCAGAGCATATAGAATTACTCACTATTTTAGCATTGGCTTATCACCATCTAGGTGATTATCAAACATCACTCACTATGCAGTTGAAAATCTTAAAGTTAAGATTTGAAATGGATCAAAAAAAGAACATTGCTCAAACCTATTTATATCTAGGGTATGCTTATTTTTATTTACAGCGTTATGATGATGCATACAATGTTTTTTGGGAATCTAAGAAGTCAGCTCTAAATAATGGCGCAACAATTCATGTCGCACATGCAGATAAGTGGTTAGGCATTGTTTTAATCTCACAGAAGCAATTTAGAGCGGCATTTGAACCTTTAGAGCAAGCAATTGCAGTTTATTATCAACATAATATGCTTTCAGAGCGGATAGAAGCGTCTGTTGCTTTGGTAAAAGCTAAATTAGGCGTTAATCAAACGACCGAGGGATATGCCTTATTACTTGAAGTAGTGCAGCTACTGAATGGCAAGGATATCTCGTTAGAGTACACCGGATTTTATCGAATGGTTGCTGAAATGCACTTTTCACAAGGGGATTATCAACTTGCCTATCGCTGGCGGGAAAAACACAGTCAAATACTGCTCTATAAGCTGAATAATAAAAAGAAATCTTTCAGTATAGTACAGGGCTTATCTCATTTATCTGTGGGTAAGACACCTTCGATTGAACCTGTTGAAGAGTCAAAAAGGTTGGCTGTAAAATTAGCCGAAAACAGCGAGTTATCGAGTAGCTTTACCGGGAAGTATCAAAAACAGCGGGCAATTATTATCATTTTATCGGCCGTAGCCTGCATATTGGTACTCATCTTAGTTGGTATGTTCTGGAAATTAAGAATAAAGAAAGTAAACTTAGCGTACGAAGAAATAGAAAAGCCGAGTTATGCTATGGCGACACCTTTGCAAACAAAGTTTAACTATCAACTGGTTTTTAAAAAGGCAAGAAAGTTTAAATATCCGCTGAGTGTTGGTTATCTTGTGGTTGAAAATTGGCAAGAGCTTATTTTTCATTTTAATAGAAAAAATATTGATGAAGTCACTAAAGATTTAGCTAGTGTGATCAACGAACACATTAAAGATTTTGACTATGTGGGTTTGTTAAATGAAGGCGAGTATTTACTGCTTTTTGAACACCAAAGTAGCGAAGAAGCAAATGATAAGCTCGATAAATTAATCCAAGCGATAAATACCAGATCTTTTGCAACCTTAGGTGACTTTTCTATTGCAATGAAATATTCAGTAAATATGGCAGATTTTAAAGATATTGATCCGTATCTATTTTTGGCACGCATTGCTGAATCTGTTAATATTGCGCAAGTTAACCCTTCTAAGGCGCCTTGATGTTTTTTGTTTCAGTGATAACTCTTGTTTTTGTATTAACTAGTATTTACTTCTTTTTTCGTGCAGAAAAATTGCAAAGAAAGCTAATAACTCAGCAACGTGACAGTTCATCTACCCGTAAGGAAAATAAGATGTTAGTCGAGACGATGACACTTGTTGCTACGCGAGAGCAAGAATTTGCTAAAGAAAGGTTAAAACGTTTAAAAATTTATGCCAAATCGAATGAACTCGAACAACTATTAATACATGCCGAACTAATTAGTCCATTAATTAATAATTACAGTATTATCTTTCAAGAGTGCTTGAAAGGAAAAGGGCGATTAAAGGCTATTAGTCAGAAGTGCTTTGAAAACCAGGACTCTTCAGCTTATAAAAAATTCGTTGCCATGCTAGTTACGAGTAATAAAGAGTTAAAGCGTTATTGGTCGAGTGATAATTTGAATGGCTTTCTTTTTTTAGTTGATGCCTTATTAACCTATGAAGATCAGCACGATCAAGTGTCCACTACTGGCTCCAAAAACACGTGTCTTTCCTAAAATTTTTTTTAATAATTTAGTATTCCTGTACAAAAGCTTATTATTTTATTAGGGTAACAAGTTGCCCTGATATAATCTCCTAGGATAGGTGATTAAATATGAATCGTTCAAACGCCAAGTACTTTACATTACTTATCATTGTAATTGTCATTGCTGCTCTCTCTGCACTTTTTGCGCAAATATATAGCGATCAACTTCCGATCAACTTTATTGCAATCGTTAGCTATATTATTGCTGTTGCCATCACTTCTTTTTTAGCCTTATTTTGCATGGATAAAATATTTTCCAAAGCCTCTTTTAATGATAATAGTGAAGCTATTAGTGTTGAGGAGCTATTTTCTTATACGCATGATCCTACAACAAACTTACCAACAGCGCAGCAAGCTCAAAGAGCATTTGAAGCAGCTATCAAGGCTGACATCGGACAACGTTATGCTGCTGTTGTTTTCAAGCCTATTAATTTTCAGCAAGTGAACAGTTTACTGGGGTACCATAATTCTGACTTGTTACTATTGCAGCTTGCATACTGTTTACAGCAACGAATAGCCGAGAATAATAGCTTACTAAGTTTTGGGCTTAACCCTCAACCGGTGCGAATTGCTCGTTTACAAAGCTTACAGTTTCTGGTCATTTATAATCTAACGGACAGTCGTTTTGATAATAAAAGTATTCTCAATGAATTGTGTCATCAACTAGCTGATGCAGTACCTGATGCCATGAGTTTTAAGAGTTTTTCTTTAAATTTTGAGCTTGCTTTTGGTATTGCCATTTCAGGAGAGAATGGTGATGATTTTAATGAACTTACCGCTCATGCAGGGGATGCTTTACTTAAGGGCATAGAGAAACAACGACAAATTAATTACTTTGATAACAGCAGCATTTCATTTAACCAAGTCCAGCTGGCACGAATGGAAGCACTTCGTGGAGATATTAAAGAAGAAAAATTATTTTGCTATTTAAAGCCGCAAGTAAATGTCAATAACCAGCAAATAGTGGGGTTCCAATTAAAAGTTCATTGGTATGAAAATAACGTCATCAAACCGTTAGAATTACATGAATTTGCAGATCTTGCTGAACATAGCGGTGAATTGTACTTTTTAACAAAATATATGGTCAATAAAGCATTTTCAACGCTATATACCTTGCATAGAATAGGTGTACATCAAAGTATCTCTGTGACTTTGTCTAATGAAAGCCTATTTGAAGTGGATTTGGTTGATTATATTGAGCAACAGTTATCAGAGTATGATATTGCTGGTAAATATTTAATGATTGAGCTGAGTGAAAAGGTAATGCTTAGTGCGAGTCACAAGGTGAAAGTCATCATAGACCAATTGAAATCATTGGATATTAAAATATCTATTTCAAATTTTTCAGGCAGTTATGAATCTGTCTCTTATACACATCTGACGCTGCCGACGAA
>CAJXRC010000277.1 GCA_913058405.1 uncultured Colwellia sp.
CGTGGGCTCGGAGATGTGTATAAGAGACAGCTCTTTATCAATGCATCCTGAAAGGAGTAAAAAGATACAGCAACTGTCTATTGAGAATATAGAGCTACCTTTTGGCTCTAAAGTAAAATTAAACCTAAAAGTAATGAGCAACGAAAAAATTCATTTAGTAGGTGAGAATGGAAGTGGTAAATCAACACTGATGAAAGTTATTTTAGGGGAACTAAAACCTATAAATGGCAATATTAACTCAAAGGCTAAAATATTTTATTGTGACCAACACTTTTCATTATTAGATGCTCAATTAACAATGCTTGAGTGTATGGAAAAAAATTGTACTGACTTAAACGAAACGGATCTAAGGACTATCCTTGCAGGTATTGGGTTTAGAGGAGACAAAGTTTACACCCAAGTAAATCAACTGAGTGGAGGCGAAAAGATGAGGCTAATGATACTGATTGCCAGCCACCAAAGTGAATTACCTTTGTTGCTACTAGATGAGCCAGATAACCATTTGGACATAGAATCAAAAAACGTTTTGGCAAACGCTTTAAATGAGTTTAACGGAAGCTTAATTCTTATAAGTCATGATGAGTATTTGGTAAGGCATATTGAACATATATCAAAGGTACAGTTACATTAAGGAATAAACTAAATCCTTGGATTTTAAGTATCTATGACTGCTTTGGTGGCTACGCAGACTCTTTATTAAGATAAACTCACGTCTTAATTAAGTCGGCTTTGAGGCAAAAGTGATTAGGTCTCGATAGTGCGCATTGGGGACATAAAACCTTTCCTAATGTTAAGGTCAACTTTCCGTTCATAAAGCTGACATAAATTTCATAGTCCAGTGACGCTTTGGGGCACAAATTGACATAGGATATATACAATAGACTGAACCAAACCCATATTATGATAGTGGAAGCTAAAGGTGGTAACTATGCTCAGTTGGGTACCCGTTATGATGTTAATAGTAGTAATTATGATGTGCAGCACAAAGCTGAGGTAGATGCCTTAAAAATCACCATTGATACTATAAAATTGAATGAAGATAGAATTGATTATACTATCGTATATCAATAGTTTGACAGCACTAATAGCATCGCTAAAAACCATTTTGATATTACGCAATTTGACCAAACACCAGGTACGTAGAATGAAGCTAAAACACCATTACCCATACCCAAGTAAGCACCATATATTTGATGATTGTTCGACAAGTATTGAAAGTCGTTTTAAACGAATATTCCCTAAAGAATATATAGGAGATAAGTTACAGGGCCGTGCTTATCACGAATTTACTCAACAACAAGAAGCTTTTATTGCTGCACATATTGCCGATGAATCGCCACAGCGTTGTTTTAACTACCTTAAATTGGCACATCAGTTTTGCCAAGCACATTTTCGTTTAGCGTTAAACCCCGACGTTGACTTGTTATTAGCGCTTGATGGTAAACATATTCCGGCAACAGGTAAAAGTACCCTTGACTATATGAGTGTTAATGAATGGCACAGAGCTTTTTGCTTAGCGTTAGTGATGCGCGACAATGAAGCTTTAATTGGTACTTTGTGTCGGTTTAAGGCCGAAGACTACATTAACCCACAAGAAGAAGACTTACCGATTGATTACCCTTATTGTGCTTTTTTGCAAGGGTTATTTAATCCAGAGGCTGATTTACAGGGGCTATTACAAGAAATAGGTAAATTATCTGCACCAGAGTACATGCCGCAACGTCGCCAATCTTATATTTATAATATTTGGTTACCCTTTATAGAGTTAATTCTAGCGGTATTAGCGCGGGATGAAGGAAGGTATCAGCAAGCAATAGAAAAAGGGCTGGTCAGTAACCACGCACATTTTGCCCAAGAACAGAAAAAAGATATTGCTGAAGGATGGTTGCCAATGCATATTTGTGCAGCAGCAGTAATGGCTTATGATCAATGTGGTTTTAAGCTACCTTTTTCCAGCCCGTATTTACCCGAATGGCTGGTTTATGGCGACTTCTAATTCTACACCATCGAATAGAAAGGATCAGAGCCACTTTAAGAGACCTATACAGAGATAAATAGTGTCTTCAATGGGGTTTGTCATGCAAAAAAAATAAGAGTTTCGTTAGCAAGTGTAGCTGAGCATGTTATCCAACTGGGTAATCATCGCCAAGCCATTTTCGCTTTAGCTTTGTAGCTCTGTTCGGGGGCGAAAGCGAAATATAACAATTATTCTAATGTCAGCTATCGTTGGAGATAGCTGACATAAAAATGGAGTTTGTTGTTCTAATTATTAAGACCGCTTTGTGGCAAAAGTGACGGTTAAAGAAAATCCCTCAAACGTCGTAGTTTTTTAGCACCAATAAATATTGGTGCTAATGTTCCCTTGGTGCGCTAAGACGACATTAACAATAATTATTTTGCCATATATTTTCTAATGATTTATTTTTGTCATATTAGTGAGAAGTCTCAGTAATATCCGAGTTATGCTAAAAATTAAATATTCGTAGTTTCTAAAGCTTTGAAATTATGTGATATTAATACGAATTAAATAGAAATTATGAGACGGACTTTACTGAGAAGTCTCCATAATAAGCGTTAGGTATCTCAATAATGGATGACTTTTTTAGAGCCCTCCACGAGTTTAAATACTCGGATGGTTCGATTGTTGATAAATTTAAAGAACTAGAAAACTTGTTCAGCTACTTCTCTCAACCCGAGTTGTCTCAAGACGAAGAAGTATTGGCTTGCCATCTAGTTTTTGATGCCTGTGAGCATATGGTACACAGCCGCCATTTTAGACAATTCGAGTATGCGGGGGAGCGGCATGAACGAATCGAACATCTATGCCGTAATTTAATAGCTAAAACAAAATTGGACATTAAAGAAAGTCTATACATGTTGATTGAGCAGCATAGAGATTGTAATAAATTAGAAATGCAAGGTCTCAATAAGTTTATTTCATTTAGAAGTTCGTGGGATTTTTATCTTGTAGAGGGCACTGGTATTGCTCCTGAGTTACGGATCTTTGGAAAGGAATTTGGAATACTTGAAACTCGGTTTGAGACTAAGTCGCGCTCTATTAAGGAAAGAGTTACAGATGAACTTAATCCATATTACCTATGTGAGATTGTTGGAGGTGAGAGAAAACGCATGCGATTATGCCCCGATACCTAAGCCATTCAAGCAGGAATTTTAACAGTTGGCTACTCTCGCTTCGTTCGGTATTATAGCCAACTATCAAAATCCCCTTAATGGGACTTATTGATACAAAATCTAATCCGAAGCATTGATTGTCGCCTATTCGCTAAGGTCTTCTTTGTGGCAAAAGTGATCATGTGTCGATAGTGCGCAGAGGAGAAGTAAACTGCCTAATGATCCTAAGGTCTGTTTCAAGCTCATTACTGTCGTTGGCAGTTATCACCTGACACGATTAAATTAAAGCCAAAACGACTATTTAAAACGTTCTTATCCCATTGATTTAGTCGAGTAGCTCCATTTTCTTTGTATAGAATCGATAGTAAAGTTAATTCATCTTTGTATTTTTTTGAGAGTTCAGTAAAATAGTTAGTCTTTAACAGTTCTATAAAGGTTAGTGATGCAACGCGTTGTTTTATATATTTCAGATAAATGCCCCCATTGCCGTGAAGCTCAAAAATACTTGGATGATAATGGCATTAAATACCGATTAACAAATGCGAAAATGCAGCGCGGTAGAAAAGAGCTTGACGCTATAGGAGCTCGTTCTGTACCAGCACTTAAAATTGGTAATGAAGTAATGATTGGCTGGAATCTAACAAACTTTAAGAAACTCTATGGCGCAGATTAACAAGCTCAATTATCTAATTAGATAATTGAACAACCAATAGACATAGAGTTATTGATTACTCTATTTCGAGTGGAGACTAAAATAAAAGGGGGTAGAGCATCATATAATTCTCCCCTCAGCATTAAAACGCCATAATTTTTAACTAGTCAGCACAAGTGTCGTTGCTCAGCTTTAACTCAGTAGTTCACATGTTCGCTACATCACTTGTCGTGTAAGACTTACTTTGATTAAAAACCTCTATGACAGCTATGATGCTAGAGCGGACTATTTAATGCGGTGAATTCAAGGCGAAATTAGACCGGCTTTATGATAATAGCTATCATCAAAAATTATCACTGTGTCACTTTCTTCCTGATTTGTGGTCATAGTTCAAACTAATTTATAGTCTGACAAGATAGTCTGAATTATAGTTAATCCTTCGTTCCTCGACAGAATATCTCTTTAAATATGAAGGTCGATTCTTTATTCATGTTGCTGATATAAACTTCTTAATACTCACTTCTCAGGATGTTAAAAACGTATTTCTGGAATTAAAAATTGCTTATTAACTATTTATTTAAGTTGTGGCGATTACTATACGCTGCTACTTTATTATCTGGCTCTCAACGAGAGCATAGAAAAGCTATTGAGTAGTTTTTCATGCTGTGGAAAGTGAATCTTGACTAAATATATAATCAATGTAACGAATTTAAAGCTCAGTTTACTCTTTTTAATCAGCTGGCAATTGGCCTTTATACCTAAAGTTTTGGCATCTGTTGATGATACTCAAAAACCTATAAAAATAGGGAGTTACTTGATGCCAGGCTTACTTAAAGAAGATGGCACAGGCATCTTTAATAAATTGAATAATGCTATCTTCATGGAAATGAGTAAAGATGCTGAATTAAGCCTAACATCTTTGAATAGGACGAGAAAAGGTATCAAAGATGGCACATTTGATGTTTATTTTCCCGAATTATGGGAGAACTTACCTGGAGAAAAGAGTGATTATGTCGTTTCAAGACCTATTTTTTATAAACGCATAATTTTATTCACATTAGAAGGCTCTGGTTTGTTTGAACTCTCCGATTTTGAAAATGAACTTTTAGGTGTTGTTCAGGGGTTTTCTTACGGACGCGAAATCAAATCAAATCCACGCTTACATTTTGCCTTTCAAAAAGATGATGTTGTAAATATTAGGCTGCTGTTAAATAAACGTATTGGTGGTGTTTTGGGCGGTTATCCTGGGACTGTGATAGCAGTAAAAAAGAATGATGCGGCCAATAAAATCCATTACAACCTAGATAAACCCGTCGCGATTCTAGAAAGTTTTTATGTCTGTAAAAATGATGCCGACGGCATTAAGCTGTGCAATGGTATTAATAAAGCTGTTGAATCGTTGTTGCGAAAGGGAATATTAGAACTGAATGATGATACTGGATTTAGTCGATTCAACCCACAAGAGTATAATTAGTCGATGTGAAACATTTCTGTTTTCATATACAGGATAGGAAAATATACTACAGATAAGTATTTTACAGAACAAAAAGCAGTTGGCTTTCTCCTGCGTTGCTTATTTTAACTGTTTATTTTAACTGCTTATTAAAACTTCCCATTGTCATTCTTCCATTCAGTTCTAGCTGGAATAGGTTCGATAGTATCCCAATGTTCAATAATCTTGCCCTTTGTTAAACGAAATAAATCATAAAATGAACAGTGCTGACCATCAAGTGACCCTTCACTGACGCTCAATACAAAATTTCCTTCAGCTAAAATACGATGAACTTTGGCATAGGTGATTTTGTACACTTCTTGTGATTTATCGCTTAATGTAGATCGCAGAACTGAGATACCATCAGCAAGTAATGGACTGTGTTGAATAAAATTATTCTGGCAAATATAATCTGTTAATAAATTCATTTTTCGCTTTATTAAAATATCATTAACAAAACATGAAACTCTTTCACGATTAAACTCTGTGAAGTCATGATCTTCTACAACGACTGAGCCGTCTAACATGCTTCTACCTGAGGCATTAGCTTGTTGCATTGGTTGCATTGGTTGCATGTTATCCCAATGTTCAACAGCAAAATCGTCCTCAAAGCGGAATACTTCAAACGCTGCTTTTAAGGTGGTAAAGTTATATTCCATATGTGCAAAAACAAAATCTTTATCTTCAAATATCCTGATCATATTCACTCGAGGGCCTGTTTTTGCTATTTGCTTAAAGAGCTCTGCTAATCCGATATTCCCTTCTCGTGTGTGTGGGTTGTGCTGGATGTATTTATTTTCATTCACAACTAATGCTGCCTCTGGGTCACCTGTCTCGATTCCTTTAAGCAGCTTTCTAATTTTCTCTTTATTCGACAGCATCGGTCATTCTCAATATTGGCTAGATGTACTTAATGATAGTTAAAAATCTGTCTCTTATACACATCTCCGAGCCCACGAGACC
>CAJXRC010000278.1 GCA_913058405.1 uncultured Colwellia sp.
GAAGTACATCAGGCGTTTTAATCAAATTACTGTCAACCCATGCTAGGACGGGTCATTAACTTCTTGTTAAGCGACTAAAGCTAGTCTTGGCTGATATTATCACTACAATCGTTTGATAAGCCAAATGGACCTCTAGTTCCAATACCTTGGCTCGGTGGTGTCACATCTTCATCATTAACATCATCAATTAATGCTGGTAAGGTAAAAATGGCTTGCGTTGAATTTTCACTACCTGTTACTTTACCTGACACAATAAGTTTTACATCGAGCCACTGCCCATAACTTTGTGGGTAGGTCACTTTGATAAGTGACCGTCCATCTTCGTCTGTGATCAACGAGCCTGATATTGATACAATATTGCCCGGTGTTAATTTACCATCACCATTAAAATCTTCACCATCATCTAAGATGCCATCGAAATTAGCATCTTCATTTACACATCTTGTTTTTTCTAAATAAACAGGACCGGGAATATTTGTTGAACCTTCCCCTAGAGCCAACCAAAGTACGAAGTCAGATCCATCAAAGGTTGGAACCCAAAGACCTTTGTAATAATTTTCAGGTATTGCTGAAACAGTTAATTCTACATTCTCAACCGCGTTAGATTCCGCATCGGTAACAAAGACAGAGTATTCTTTCACGTAATCTGTAGTACCCAATTCTTCAAGCTCATTACCTGTACCTAATGAAATGAATAACTCACGGTTAGAAACAGTTAAATTAACCGTATCAGTTATCGCAGGGGTATCTTCCACAACAGCTGTTATTGATACCGCATCTTTGGCAGATGTATTATTTGAAGTATAAATTGTTGAAGCGGAACCGCTGCTATCGGTTACTGCCGTTGCAGGAAAAATTGACCCGCCACTTACATCTTCTAACACAAATTTGATTCGTTTATTTTTAACTAAGTTACCATTTACGTCTTTTACAATAACTGAAACAGTGGATGTTTGTTTATTGGGACCTATTGAATTAGGTGACGCTTGTGCTTTAATTGTTGCTGCTGTATCGGCAAAAAATTCAAATTCAAGTTGATTCGTCAATTCCACAGCTTCGCCATCAACCACGTCTGAGCCAACAAATGTAACTAACGCTGTCCCCGCATCTGTTGAAGTTAATGTAGCGGTGACTTCACCATCAACTGTAGTAGCAGAATTAACATTTATAATACCGCGTGTAGTAGTAAAGGAAACAGATTTACCGTCTGATACAACAGCATTTTCTCGCATCCAGGTCAATGTAATACTTGCCGTTTGTGCCAAAGAAACATCAGGAACAATAGGAGTATTTGAAGGGTTTACTGTATTAATACCATTACTAAAACTAGTAAATAAGAATGAGTCTGCTTGAACTGAAACATCTTGGCTAGCTGTCGCGCCAAGTGCAGTAACTATAATACTATTCGTGCCACCCACAGTACCTGTTACTTTTACCGTTGCCTGCCCTTCTGAGTCTGTAGTTACGCTAGTAGGAATTGTTATTTCATCCACCTTACTCGCAGATATCGCCACTTCAGTTTTCGCAACACCATTGCCATCAGAATCTAAAACGTTAACTATGTAGCTAGTTTCATCATCTAACGCTAAAGAGCTTGAACCAGTTAACGTCACCGTAGTCCCAACAACTTCTATTTCTAACGAATCGGTAATATCACCACTAGTTACGGTGACTAATATAACTCTATTACTAGGTTCATCTTGAGTAGATAGTTTCATAGCAACTTTGCCATCAGAGCCTGTTACATTTGAACTGCTACCACTTGCATCAAGTACTTTCCCAAGCGCGCCAGAGTCACTCGCAAAATTAATAGTTACTCCCTCAAGTAAGTTATTATTGTTGTCTTTAGCGATTGCAGATAACTCGATAGATTGTGCACCACTCGAAGCAAGCTGTTGTGAGCTAGCAAATAACCTAATAGAAGCCGCTTGAGGTTCACCTTCAACAATTTTTACACCATCACCTGCACTAGTGAAACCAATAGAAGCAGAACCGGTATCGGAGTCTGAACCTACAGCTGTTGCTGTGACTTCAACACCACCAGCAACATCAGTTACTTTAACCGTTATTGTCGCTATACCTGAAGCGTCAGTAATAGCAGTACCTACAACAGGGTCAAAAACTGCTATTGATGGATCATTCAAAGTAAAAGTAATAAGTTTACCCACCACAGCCGCACCACTGCTATTTAATACTAACGATGCAGAAATGGTAATATCATTAGTAGCAGATAAGTCACCCTCTGATTTTGAAATGGAAATTTTTGCTGTATCCGACGTACCGCCTTCACCATCACCGCCACCCGTTAGGTCACCATCTCCACCACCACATGCCACGAGTGTCATCATTGACATCAACAACATAGTAAAACTTAAACGTCGAAATAACTGCATAGAAGTATCCTAATTTTTCTTTTTATAAACAGACCTAATAACTCATATTAACTGATAAATAACAAAAAGGTACTGCTTATGATAAAAAAATCACAATCAACGACTAAGTTAATAAAATTTTACCTATGGCTACGCCTACAATGGTCAAATAAATTAGTTTTTAATCGACGCGATTATTGCTAATCTTAACGATTAAAATTATTTGTATAGTAAATACATAATAATCACAACGTAACTTACAACCTAGCTGAAGTAACATAGACCCTATGACAATTGAAAAAACAATGTCCCCACCCGCCAAAAAAAATAGTTTAACCAGCCGTATTGTTATAGGTATGGTTGCAGGTATTTTATTAGGAACCTTCCTGCAGTGGCTTATGCCCAATGGCTCTGACAAAGTTATTAACCTTTATTTATTTGAAGTTTCGCTTAAAGGCTTATTTGTAGATGGCATATTAGAAGTAATAGGTCAGGTATTTATGGCCAGCTTACGTATGTTAGTTGTGCCTTTAGTTTTTGTGTCACTGGTCTGTGGGGTATGTTCATTAAAAGATACCAGCAAACTTGGTCGTATCGGCGGTAAAGCTGTTGCTTTATACTTAGCTACTACCGCAATTGCGATTAGCTTTGCTATTTTTGTTGCACTCATTGTAGCTCCCGGTGAAGGGGTGAATATGGTGGCTAATAGTAGTTTTTCTGGAAGAGAAGCACCTTCTTTAGCACAAGTTATTATCCAAATGTTCCCTACTAATCCTTTCGCCTCTTTTGCACAAGGTAATATGCTGCAAGTAATCGTCTTTGCATTACTTTTCGGTATTGCTATCGCACTTTCAGGTAAAGCAGGGGAACGTATTGCCTTGTTATTCGAAGATTTAAGTGAAGTGATCATGCGTCTGGTCACTATCTTAATGAATATAGCTCCTTATGGTGTATTTGCATTATTAGCGACATTATTCACTACTGTGTCACTGACTACCTTTGGTAATTTAATAGAATATTTCTTAGTGGTCTTCTTTGTCCTAGTGGTCCATGCTTTAGTCACTTACCCTATAATTTTAAGATTGTTTACGGGATTAAATCCGTTTATCTTTTTAAAGAAAATGCGTGACGCTGCCATTTTTGCTTTCTCTACAGCCAGTTCAAACGCTACTATTCCTGTCACGTTAGAAACGGCAACGAAAAAAATGGGTGTTAAAAACTCCATTGCATCATTTACCGTGCCGCTTGGCGCTACCATTAATATGGATGGCACAGCAATCATGCAAGGGGTGGCAACGGTCTTTATTGCACAGGTTTTCACTCAAGATTTAACCCTAGCCGACTACTTAACGGTTGTGCTAACAGCAACCTTAGCTTCGATAGGTACAGCAGGTGTACCAGGCGTTGGTTTAATCATGTTAGCCATGGTGTTAGAGCAAGTAGGCTTACCTGTTGAAGGTATTGCACTTATTATTGGTGTTGATAGATTGCTTGATATGACTCGTACTGCTGTTAATGTTACCGGCGATAGCATGGTGAGTCTTGTTGTTGCTAAAAGTGAAGATCAGTTTGACCATGAAATGTATCTAGACCCACAAGCAGGCCATAACATTGAAGAAATCGACTTTAAGCACCTAAAAGATAATTAATATTATGTAGCGTGTCTTGTAAAAGAATGTAGTTTTTAAACAAAAAAAGCCTTACTAAGTTAACTCAGTAAGGCTTTTTTACATCGCTTAGTCTCTTAATTTCTTAGTTTAAGAATTAACTAAACCCGTATCTAATAACTAATGAGCAATCAGCTATTAATTAGGGAAGATATTATTACGCTGTAGTAGTTTTCCTAAAAAGCTCTCTGCAGATAATGAAGCTGCTTTAGAGAACTTTTCAGCCAAACCTTTTTTCACTTCATATTTAATGGCAACGACTTTATGGCTTTTACTTTTACCTTGTAAATAATCATCACTTGTTTGGATACTATCAACTAGACCAAGCTCTAACGCTGTTGTGCCAAACCAATGCTCGCCCGTTGCAACTTTAACAATATCTAAACTTGGTCTGCGCTCACTAACAAAGTTTTTAAATAGAACGTGAGTTTCTTCTAATTCTTCGATGAATTTTTCTTTACCCTTTTCTGTATTCTCGCCGAACATAGTTACAGTGCGTTTAAATTCACCAGCAGTAAACTGTTCAAAATCAATATCATGTTTCTTTAGTAGTTTATTGAAGTTTGGTACCTGAGCAATAACACCAATAGAGCCTAGTATGGCAAAAGGTGCAGAGATAATATTATTTGCTACGCAAGCCATCATATAACCGCCGCTGGCAGCTACTTTATCGACTGATACTGTCAGTGGAATATTGTGCTGACGAATACGATCAAGCTGTGAAGACGCTAAACCATAACCATGTACCATACCGCCACCACTTTCTAAACGAACAAAAACTTCATCTTCAGGTTTTGCCACAGAAAGTATCGCTGATACCTCTTCACGTAAAGAGCTAACTTCTTTAGCATCAATACTGCCGTTAAAATCGACCACAAATACATGTGCTTTGTTAGGTTCTTTATCTTCACCAGCTTTAGCTGCTTTTTTGTCTGCTTTCGCCTGCTCTTTAGCGAGTTTTTTATCTGCTTTTTCTTTCTCTTTAAATTCATCTTTGCTCAATAACGCATGAATAATGTCTTCTTCAGTCTCGGTAAACTGTTCAGATAAGTCAGTGATATCAAGCTCACCTTTTTTGTGCTGCTGTTTCATGGCGGCACCAGTGATAGCAACAATAATGGCAATCGCAGCCAAAACAAAAGTAACGACTTTCGCTAAAAACAAGCCGTATTCATATAAAAATTCCAAGGTAACTCCTGAGGATATAGTGGTAAAGATAGGGATAAAAATAATTGACGTAATTCTACACTATTTTAATAACTTGAAAACAGCTGCTGAAACAACCTAAACAAAAAGTAAAAAAACCTCACAAAGACTGATGCCGTTCAATTAAGTTTTCATGGTGCTTCATTGCACATTATTGTCAATCTAATGCAATCACCTACTTGTTCTGCTAAAGAAGTGTCAATACAGTCGTGTAAGTTATGACGACTGAGTTGCCATACACTATCTCTATGGCCCATTTCCTCAGCTATAATATGCCTGAATTAAATATTTTAGAGGTGTTTTTTTGTAAACCCCTTCTAACACCAACAAACACAACGGTATTCCATTAAGTTATAAAAAGATTTTTTTTATTCTTTTTTATTCTTTTTCTTTTTGTTTATTATTATCTGAGTATTTCACTTTTTACTCTAAAGGAATTTAATTTTGTTACATCGATTATTTAAAAGTCTCAATATTATAGTGTTGGGTTTAATTATTTTATTTGTTGGTTTTCAGTTAACCACTCATGTTATTTAAAACAGAATTAACTCGGTGTCCAGAGATATAAAGAACTACAATCAATTATAGTGAAAACAGTTTATTGAATTTAAGACAATTAAATACTCTAAAAATAGTACTCTGTTGAAACGAAATATGCCGTTCATCTTAAATGAACAGCATTATTTTAATTGAGGTTTTTTACCTCTTCTTTTAACTAAGCTTTGTTGTTATCTAACTATTCAGCAGCTGGTACTCTGTCTCTTATACACATCTCCGAGCCCACGAGACCGTACTAGATCTCGTA
>CAJXRC010000279.1 GCA_913058405.1 uncultured Colwellia sp.
CAGTTATTGTCAGGTTATGGCTTAGAGCAAATCTATCAAGCACTGTTATTTATTAATCAGGGCAAAGAAATAACCAGAGTTGAAGATAAGCTTACTGCTAAAGTTATTACTGCCAATGCACTTAATTCCACATGTGCCGTTTGTGAGCAAACACTGGCACTATTTTGTGATGTGCTAGGCAGCTTTGCCGGTAACCTTGCTTTAATAATGAATAGCCAAGGCGGTGTTTATATTGCTGGTGGCATAGTGCCGCGCTTTGTTGACTATTTAAAGCTGAGTGACTTTAGAGCGCGCTTTGAAACAAAGGGAAGACTTTCCTCTATCACAGAGCAAGCTCCTACCTATGTGATAACTGAAGAGCAACCTGGATTACTTGGTGCAGCAGCTTTTGTTGTGCAAAAGTAGCGCTATAGTAACTAAACAGTGTTGAATACGTATGTAACATCTAGTGATGACTCGTTAAAATGCGTATATTAAAATTCTTGTTTTAGTTTTTTGCTCACTAACGCTTAAAAATAATTCAATACACGTTTGTTTAATGCCTGATTGGTATTGCACATTACTCTTGATGTTTACCCTCAAGAATAATGTGCTTTTTTTTAAAGCCAAGTACCGAAACACCTAACAATAAGAGTGCCCTAAGATGAGTGATACGAGTAATCAAAATCAACAAAGCCTACATAAACCACGCTTGAGTTTTTGGCAAATTTGGAATGTTAGCTTTGGTTTTCTGGGTGTTCAATTTGGCTTTGCCTTACAAAATGCTAATGCCAGTAGAATACTCTCCGATTTAGGCGCTGACTTACATTCTTTATCACTCTTTTGGCTAGTTGCTCCTATCATGGGTTTGATTATTCAACCTATTGTGGGCTCCGCTTCAGATAAAACATGGAATCGCTTAGGCCGTCGAAATCCTTACATATTAGCGGGCGGGTTTGCCGCTGCTGTTGGTATGTTATTAATGCCGAACTCAGCAACATTAACAAGTTTTATCACCCCACTATTTTTTGGCGCTATGATGTTAGCGTTAATGGATGCCTCATTTAATTTAGCGTTCCAACCATTTCGTGCCTTGGTCTCTGATATGGTACCGGCCGAGCAGCGTAATGTGGGTTACTCTATTCAGTCTTTCTTAATTAATATTGGTGCTGTTTTTGGCTCTATATTACCGTTTGTTTTAACCAATGTTATTGGCTTAGAAAATACTGCTAGCACAGGCCAAGTTGCCCCCTCTGTAATTTGGGCTTTCTATATAGGCGCAACAGTCATGTTAGGCTCGGTGCTTTGGACAGTTTTACGCACCAAAGAATACCAACCCGGTACTAATGGCTTAGCCGAATTAGAGGATAAACAAGTATCACAATCATTAGGTAAGAAATTATCTGAGTTTTTCTCATTAGTAAAAACAATGCCAACAACGATGAAACAACTTGCTGTTGTACAGTTCTTCTCTTGGTTTGCCCTATTTATTATGTGGGTTTATACCATGCCAGCTATTGCTCAACATATCTGGGGTATTGATGCAAAATGGTTTGATCCTACGTATTTAGAGTCTGTCGGCACCATACCAGAGCATATTGCTAAAGCTAAAGGCACTGCTGGTGACTGGGTGGGGATTATTTTTGCTGCTTATTCATTATTTGCTGCAATTGCTTCAATTTTCATGGCGAAAGTAGCCAATAAAATTGGTCGTAAGTTGACCTACTCACTTTCCTTACTTGCTGGTGGTATTGGTTATTTAAGTATCATGCTGGTAAATAACCCTGAGTTAACCCTGGTCAATTTAGGCATCACTCACATTTCGGTGCCACAAGGTGCCGTATCATTATTTTTACCTATGGTAGGTGTTGGTATCGCTTGGGCAGCAATTTTAGCAATGCCCTACGCCATTTTGGCAGGCTCATTACCAGTGAAACAAACAGGGGTTTATATGGGGATATTCAATTTCACCATTGCAGCTCCACAGATAGTTTCTGGAATATTTGCAGGTTGGATTTTAACGGCGGTATTCGACAACCAAGCTATTTATATTATTATGCTGGCAGGGATTTCAATGATGTTAGGAGCAATTGCGGTGTATTTTGTTAAAGAAGATGCCGAACAAGCAATAGTAACTAAGCCAGTTAACCTCGCTTCTTAACGTTTTACTTTTGTCACCTTTGATTAACGTTAAAGGTGACAATAAAGTTTGTCTTCTCTACTAACTATTTATTTCTAACTGCCACAAGATTTACGAACGACTAATTCAGGCGGAATCAAAGTAGTTTTTACTTCTTCACCACTGATCATAGCCAGTAAAGTACTGACTAATAACTCTCCTGCCAATTGTGTATCTTGTTTCACTGTTGTTAGCGCAGGAAAAGTAAAACTAGCGATAGCAATATCATCAAAACCTACCAGAGCAACACGTTCAGGAATATCAACATGATGTTCTTGTAATGCACGCATAGCTCCAATCGCAATAAGATCACAGGCAGCACAAATACCATCAAAGGACTCCCCACTTGCAATCAGTTGGCATGCAGCTTGATAACCCGCTTCTTCGGTGTAAAGCGCATTAAATTGCAAGCCTGAGTTCACAGTAAGACTATTGTCAGTTAAGGACTGACAATGACCTTTATAGCGCTCAAAAAATTCTGGAGCATGAGTGGAAGCACTACCTAAAAAGGCAATATTTTTTCGACCTTTTTTAATGAGATGCTCCGTCATTTCCTTGCCGCCTTGATAGTTATCACAACCTACTGAAATAAGCGGTAAGTTTTTAACTTCGGCTCCCCAGCGAACAAAGTGAGTACCTTGTTCTAGCAATTTAACTAGCTTCTCTTCGTAGTCAACATAGTCGCCATAACCTAATAGAATTAAACCGTCGGCTTTATTACTATCTTCAAAATCAGCGTGCCAATCATCACTTGCTTGCTGAAAGGACACTAATAGATCATAACCCTTTTGCGAACATGCTCGGGTGATACTACCCAACATTGACAAGAAAAAAGGATTTATTGCGGAATCATCATTAGTGGGATCTTCAAATAACAACAAAGCGATGGTATCACTTTGCTGTGAGCGTAGATTACTGGCATTTTTATCTACTTTATAATTTAGCTCTTTTGCAATAGCTTGAATTTTTTCTCTTGTTGCTTCATTCACTAATGGACTGTTTCGCAAAGCTCTTGAGACAGTCGATTGAGAAACGCCTGCTCGGAATGCGATATCAAATGATGTGGATTTTTCTTTCACGCGACCTACTTAAAAAGTAAAATAACAAGATTAAAACTTAGTATGAATATACCTTAGCGACTGCCTTATGTATAGATAGCAGTAATGTAAACTAGTTTACTTTTTTAACACGTTTGTCAGCTATTTACATGACTAGACAATGTTATTATTGACTAAGCAATAAAAAACCCAGTAAACAGTAACGCTGCTTGCTGGGTTTCTTTATTAACAGTTTTTTTACGAAAAGTGAAAATCACTATGACGATTCAACAGTTATCTACGCACAAAAAGACAACGTAAAGTATGGCCTAAAATATAGAACCAATTTCCAAATTATATGAGCCTATAGTGGCATTTTCTGAGTGGCTCATATCAATCCAGTTTTGTTTATAACTTACACGGAAAAACAAACTGTTATCTAATTCATAACGAAAGCCTACCGCTGCATTGTATGAGAAACGTGTATCGTCGTAGGTAGGTTGATAGCCATCACAGTATATCTGTCCCCACCAAGTTACCCAACAACCGCCAACAGCTTCTCCACTAGGAATATTGCTGTCTAGGTAACTCCAACCAGCACCTACTTGTACATAAGGGGTAAACTGAGAAGCAAAAACACTGTAAACCACATTGAATTGGCTTTCCAATAAATCCATTTTATTTCTCCCAGAGATAGTATTACCATCATCTCTGACCGCCGTAGCTTCATAGCTAGGTGTAGTAGAAGAAAAATCAAAATTTACTAAGATATGAGGGTTTACATTGTAACCCAAGGTAAAACCCCAACCATAATCACTTTCCAGGTCAAGACTTGAGCCATTTTTGCCATCAACAGTGGTATCTTCTGAGTAAACAATTTTAAAACTCGATTCCCACTTGTCACTACGCTTAGTGTAGTTCGCATTAGCATCAGTACTTACTGTACAGGCTAACAAGGCAATAACACTACTGAAGATCACGGCCTTAGTCATTAATATCTTACTGAAAAACATAATTATTCCTTTAGTTATATGATTTTATCTTTTGCTATCTTATTGTGCCTTTGTAGCTCGCGATACATATTCACCAGAACGTGTATCAATACGAACTTTTTCACCTATTTGTACAAACAAAGGAACACGAACAACAGCGCCCGTAGCTAAAGTTGCCGGCTTACCACCAGTACCCGCTGTATCGCCTTTTAAACCTGGGTCTGTTTCAGTGATATCAATTTCAACAAAATTTGGCGGTGTTACTGAAATAGGAGTGTTGTTCCATAAAGTAATAGTATGAATATCACCTTCAACTAACCATTTAACGGTATCAGCTACGGCTTTTTCATCAGCACCAATTTGCTCAAACGTTTCGTTATTCATAAAGTGCCAAAACTCACCATCTGCGTATAAATAAGCAAGTTCAACTTCCATTACATCAGCACCTTCAACAGTTTCTCCTGATTTGAAGGTTTTTTCTAATACTTTTCCTGAAACCAGTTTACGAATTTTAACACGGCTAAAGGCTTGGCCTTTACCTGGTTTTACCAATTCGTTTTCAAGAATATTACAAGGTTCGCCATCAAGCATGATTTTAAGTCCAGCTTTGAACTGGTTGGTACTGAAATTAGCCATAGTAAGAGTGCTCTTTTATTAATTACTGAGTTATTTATTTGATCTTCACTAAGCTATAACCGTTATAATGGTCAAAGTAGCTAGTAAGAGATGTTCAATTGAAATTAGAATTGCCGCAGATAATAACCCTTATAGATTCTTATTTCATTGGTTTTTTGCTTGTTTTTTGGTTGTACATTTGTTCTTTTATAAGTTGCGTTACAAATTAGTAACGTAAGCAGTAAAAAAGGACGTTTAAAAAAAATGAATAAAATTAAAAAAAATCCTGCTGAAGTCTTCGCCAACTCTCTTGGCTCTCCTAAATCAGCAAAAACAACGACAAAAGTAATTGATTACCTTTGTAATATTCATAGTGAAACGGACAGTAAAACCCTCGAATGGGCTTTATTCGATTACACGGAATTATTAAAACTACGCAAAAAGCTAATTGATAAAAACCTCAAAGCGACCTCTATCAACAGTTATGTCAGCACCATAAAAAGCGTATGCCGTGAAGCGTGGCGATTAAATATCATCACCACAGACACTTACATGAGAATTAACGACATTAAAAATATAAAGGGTAAGTCTGCCCCCACGGGTAAAGCTTTAAGCGTAGACGAGCTAAAAACGGCCATTAACTTCAAAAGTGGCAACAACAAAGACATAAGAGATAGTGCGATTATAGCCATAGGTTACGGAGCTGGTTTGCGCGCATTTGAGCTAGCAAAAATCAATATGCAGGACATTATCGGCAACATGATAACCATCATCGGAAAAGGCAGAATTGAGCGGCCTGTTTACTTACCCCTTTTTGCAATGAAAAAATTAACTAAATGGGTGTCGATAAGAGGCAAAGAAAAGGGAGCACTATTTAGGGCAATACAAAAAGGAGGGGAAATTTTAAAAAGAGGTATAGCAACGCGAACCATAGGAGACTTAATTGATAAACGCTGTGTGAATGTGAATATTGAGCGCTTCACACCTCATGATTTAAGGCGCTCGTTTGCAACTAACTTACTTAGTAGTGGTGTTGATGTTTTCTTAGTGCAAAAGCTAATGAGACATTCAAATGTTAACACGACAAAAATATACGATAAACGTGGAGAATATGAAGCTCAAAAAGCAGTTGAGTTATTACCTTTTTAAACAGCTAGCATTGCACACATAATCGCTTGCCTTTCAGCCTGTCTCTTATACACATC
>CAJXRC010000280.1 GCA_913058405.1 uncultured Colwellia sp.
TCTCGTGGGCTCGGAGATGTGTATAAGAGACAGGTACAAGTGGGCAATAATTTAATGGAATTGGTATTATTAGACATTGCAAGAGCATACTGTCCTGAACAACTAGTTATTAAACTGAACTGCATACCGGCTAAATACGGTAGGTTTTTTGCGGACTGAAAGTCCTATAGTGATCGTTGTACTCATATCCTTCCAAGTTAAATTGTCGGGCCTCGCTACGCTCGTGCCGACCCACAAAAGCTAAGCTGGTTTATTCCGTAGGTCGATGCTTGCCTCGACAAAAAGAATTATACCAGGACTTTCGTTTATCAATTTTTCATTGACGATATAACCTGCATCGGCATGTTCTTTATATATCTTTTCGGTTAGCTCAGTTGCCACTTAACAATGTGATTTCTTTCCTACTGCGTTCTAAAGTCAACGGCTAGCTAAAGCTGTTCATCTAAAGATGAGGGTTTTAACACTCGTTCGGACTAATAAATGCCTTGTATTTGGCCATTTTCCCTACGTATAAAGTAGATCACTTAATTAATGAAACTGGTATTAATCGGCCTTTAACTTTCCTTCTACGCAAAGTTAAAAACCCCACCAATCAGTTACAAAAAAGCCAGAGCATATTACCGCTCTGGCTTTGTTAATTAACACTTGTCTTAATTTTTTACTAGTTAGCTACTAGCTTAGCTGGAGCGTATACTGCAGGAGTCAAATTCTCCTCTTTTAGCGATCTCATTAAACCCCACATCATAACTATCATGACTAATGAAAAAGGTAATGCGGCGGTAATAGCAGCTGTTTGCAGACCTTTCAGTCCGCCTACCAACAGTAAGATGGCCGCGACAGCGCCTTCACCTAATCCCCATGCTACACGATGACCGACAGGTGGGTTTTCATCACCCATTGATAAAATAGTGGTCACCACTAACGTGCCTGAATCTGATGAAGTAATGAAATAAGTTGCAATAAGTAATGTTGCCATAAACGCTGCGATTGTGCCGATGAAACCAGCATCAAGCTTGTCTAATGTTACATATAGCGCTGAAGTGACATCTGCCTTAACAGCATCAACAATACCCGCTTGCCCAACAGCAGAAACAAGTTCTCCTGCTTCATTAGCTACTTGATGGAAGAGCTCAAGGTATATCGCGGTGCCACCGAAAAGTGTTAACCAAATAAAACCTAACATAGTTGGTACTAGCAAAACGCCAACAATAAATTCACGAATGGTACGACCTTTAGAGATACGCGCAATAAACATACCTACAAATGGTGCCCAAGACATCCACCAGCCCCAATAAAATGCTGTCCACCAAGATTGCCATTGGCTATTCTCGTTAGCATCTGTCCAAGTGCTTAGTGACAATACATTACCTAAGTAATCACCAGTACTTTGCAATACGCTACCCAATAAATAACGAGTAGGACCAAAACAAAGTAAAAAGACCAAAATACCAATCGTTAGCCACATATTGACTTCTGATAAGATTTTTACCCCTTTACCAACACCTGATACTACAGAAAGTGTTGCAATAGCAGATATAACAGCAATAAGTATAATTTGATTACTAAGAGAAACCTCCATACCAAACATGGTATTAAGGCCAGTATTCATTTGAGTAACACCTAAACCTAACGACGTTGCTACACCAAATACAGTACCAAACACGGCAAGCACATCAACGGCATGCCCAATTGGACCGTACATTTTCTTCCCTATTAATGGGTAAAGTGCCGAACGGATAGTCAGAGGCAGCTTCTTTCTATAAGAAAAATAAGCTAACGACAAACCAACAACGACATAAATTGCCCATGGGTGAAGACCCCAATGGAAAAAGGTTAAGCGCATTGCTACTTGTGCCGCTTCCGCCGTTAATCCTTCAGTAATAAATGGATTACTTTGAAAGTGGTAAATAGGCTCTGCAATAGACCAGAAAACTAGACCTATGCCCATTCCCGCACTAAACAACATAGCAAACCACGAGAAGTTACTGTATTCAGGTCTTGAGTCATCATCGCCTAAACGTAAATTACCGTAGCGACTAAATGCCAGCCAGATACAGAAAAACAAAAATATTGCAACAATGCCAATGTAATACCATTTAAGATAAGACAGTATCCAACCCGATACCGACGTAAATAATGCTGCTGTTTGTTCAGTGAAAAATACACCAGATAAAACAAACAGCGTAATTATAGCCATTGAGACAAGTGTTGTAACTGGATTCATGCCTTTTAACAGACCATGATTCGCTACCATGAGAAACCACCTTTTTTTTAGTTGTTATAAGTAAAAGTATAGATTTCTATAAACTGTTTATTTAGGAATCAGTTTATAAGCATCTAGATAAAGAATGTTCATTTACATTTTATTAACGATAAGTGCCTTAGTTATAATTTGAATTATTTTAAATAAATTTGCTGTCAAGTTAATTGCAAAAATCAACTTATCCCATTAAGTCAGAGTTGATTTAGATCAAGGTATCTAAACGCGACACAGAAATAACATGTACCGACTTATAACTGTTCCAATTGAAAATGTAGATTTCAGTTGAAATTATAAACAGCTTTAAAGGTGGCTTTGCATTATGACTAAGTCAGTAATACAGCAGTACGCTTGTTATAATTTAACAAAATCAGTCCAAATTCAGCCAAAAAAAACCAGTGATATAAATCACTGGTTCTATAATGAGCCATGAATTAACACGACAACATAGTTGAAATCACCCTCCCCTTTTTATTCTAAGGCGGCGTTGTTCACTCGCCGTTTAGTTCTTTTCAGAGGACGCTTTAATATTTTTTTGCATGGTATCACTGAACCAATCAATGAAATTAACCACACCAAACTCAAAGGTTGTCGAGTAAGGCCCAGGCTGATAGGCACTTGAGTTTATACCCTTTTGATTGTTTTCAGCTAACGTTCTATCTTGTACGTTAGTTGCATCCCAGACTTGACGTAAATGGGCAACATCATAATCAACACCTTCTACAGCATCTTTATGCACTAACCATTTAGTCGTTACCTGCGTTTTTTGTGGTCCTAACGGTATCACTTGAAAGGCAATGACATGATCTCCCATCGCGTGACTCCACGAGTTAGGCAGATGCAAAATTCGCATTGAACCTAGATCCGGGTTTTTAATGCGACCCATCAATTTTTTACAACCCGCATTACCATCAATTGTCATTGACACTGTACCTTCAAGTAGCGGCATTCGAACAATGCGATTACGTAGACCATGTCCATGAGATACATGCTTATAAGGAATACCTTCTTCTTCCCACATTGCTTGTTTAGCGGCTACCTGAGCCTTAAATTCATCACTAGCTCTTGGATCTTCTGTGTCATCCCATTCTAATAAAGTATTCAATAACTCAGGATGATTACCGCTACAGTGATAACATTCACGGTTATTTTCAATCACTAACTTCCAGTTAGCATCTTCAACTAAAGTGCTTTCTACAGCAACTTTACAATTGTCTAAATCATAAGGTTCTAAGTAATGTGATAAATCATCGAAGAAGCCATCAATATCAGTTGGATTGTCACTCAAAGAAACAAAAATATAACCACCCGCAACACGACAATTCACTTTGTGCAGACCGTAATCATTCTTATCGAAATCATCGCCCATTTCAGTACCGGCAAAAAGCAAATTGCCATCTAATTCGTAGGTCCATTGATGATAAGGACATACCAGTTTAGGTACCTTTCCTTGTTTAACTAAACAAATTTTAGAACCTCGATGACGACAAGTATTATGAAAAGCGCGTACTTCACCATTTTGATCTCTAATAACCGTGATAGGGTTATCACCAATATCTAAGGTGATAAAGTTGCCGTTGTCAGGGATCTCACCAGTGATACCGACAAATAACCATTCTTTGTAAAAAATTTGTTCCATCTCTACTTGAAAAACATCCGCATTGTTATAAAACTGCTGCGGTAAAGAAAACGTTATAGGGTGTTTTTCTAAAGTATCTGCAACGCCCTTCGCTGATTTATTTGGTGAAGTAACCAGTAAATTTTCGTGTTCATGTGAGCAAGACATAAGTAATTCCTCTGTTCTATTATATTCGACAAACTAGATGCCGCTTTTTATGTAGATAATGAACAACTTTATCCAATCAAAGTGTTCACATTATTTGTTGTTAGATATTGAGTCTCACGACGTGAATCGGTTTACCTAAAAACGACCAAAAATGTAATTAATACCGACTAAAAAAAAAGTATTTCTTACAGAAGTTGATCTAAATCAATAAATATAAGCAAACTACTCCAAGATGCAGGTGACAGCTGTAAAAAGAAATGCTTGTGGACAGGGCTTTTATTGGAGAACAGGACTATCGGAAGATTAGCATCAGGATAATTTCGGTTTAATTATCTCCGCGCCTCTGTGGTTGAAGCTCATCAAATTACTATTGCCAGTTAAGTTATCTTGTTTAGGCATGCAGGTATGCCAGATACAAACGGCTTTAAAATAGCTTGGTTGTGATATTAAAAAGAAGCGCCTTGCATGGCACAAACAACTATATCAATGTCGTTTTTAGTTAAGTTACGAATAAGCACTTAGCGCATCGTATTGCCATAACTATAATATTGGATCCACTTATGACAAATACCTCCCAGCACTCCGTTAACACCCAGACATGGACCAATGGACGTCACAATGTTCAATGTGTGAAAGTGATTGACGAAACCATTGATGCACGTACCTACTGTTTTACCAGTGCTGAGCCTGTAATGCACTTTTTCAAACCTGGTCAATTCGTTACACTAGAATTAGAAATTGACGGTGTTCAGGTATTACGTAGTTACACGATTTCATCATCTCCTTCTGTGCCTTATAGCTTTTCAATTACAGTAAAAAGAATGCCTGGAGGACAAGTTTCAAACTGGCTGCATGACAACCTTAAACAAGGTGACCAAATTGCAGTGCATGGCCCCGTAGGCATATTCAACTGTATTGATATTACAGCCGAAAAAGTTTTATTACTCTCAGGTGGTGTAGGTATAACACCAGTGATGTCAATGGCCCGCTGGTGGTTTGATACCAACGGTGATGTTGATATGGTTTTTGCTCATAGTGCCCGCACGCCTAAAGACATCATTTACCGTCGTGAACTCGAGTATATGGATTCGAGAATAACGAACTTCAACCTTAACTTTATTTGTGAGCGATATGACATTGGCGATAGCTGGAGTGGTTATAGCGGCTTCTTCGATGAACAAAAGCTTAGAATGATAGCGCCTGATTTTCTCGATCGCACCGTTTATTGTTGCGGACCTACGCCTTATATGACCGCAGTCAAAAAGATGTTAGAAAAAATTGGTTTTGACATGGCGAATTACCACGAAGAAAGTTTTGGTGCGCCACCAGAAGAAGCAAAACTCGATGCTGAACAACAAGCGGAAGATGCCGCTGGCGAGTCAATCAATGATGATACCTTAATAGAAGTAGCATTTAGCAAAACAGGTAAATCAGTCAAAATACAACCAGGTGGCACAGTGCATTTAGCCGCTTCAAAGGTTGGTCTTCACATACCTAAAGCTTGCGGTATGGGCATATGCGGAACTTGTAAAGTCAAGAAGACTCATGGTGAAGTCGTTATGTCACATAATGGTGGCATTACCGACGAAGATGTCGCTGATGGTTACATATTGAGCTGTTGTAGTGTTCCCCAAGGTGATGTTTCGGTTGAATATTAAGCTTTATACCCATTCCACATGAAGATATAGGATTTAGCTGGAATTAAAAACGCCTTTAGGCATTGATTGAAGAGAATAGTTATTACAAATGATTGAAGATGATGTTTTTGATTAAATATCATCTTTTTTTTATGTCGTAATTAGATGTAAAAAAGACGTTAGCTGAATGGTTAGCCGCTATTTAGCAAGCTACTATCGACTCAATCCAAAACAAAAAAACTACGGCCCATTAAGCCGCGGAGAAAAAAAATGTTTTATAAAAATGATCAAATAGCCGGTTTCGATGACAGTATTTGGC
>CAJXRC010000281.1 GCA_913058405.1 uncultured Colwellia sp.
ACGAGATCTAGTACGGTCTCGTGGGCTCGGAGATGTGTATAAGAGACAGACTTGAAACAGCGCAAACATTATCCCAACAACGCATTCCAAATGACTGCTGCTTAATGCCGAAGAGCTTATTTAAAATCACCTCTCGGTGTTCGAATAACATTTCTCGAAGTAGTTTTTGTTGTAGTTCAACCTGCTTAATTGGTGAAGCCATACCAGACCATTTACTGTTCAAGCTACGAGTCCACTCACCAAGGTCATTAACTTTCACTTCACCTTTAATGCTTTTAGATTCAATTAATACAAAGCCGTACGGGTAAACAATCAGATGGTCAATTTGTGCGGTTTCATCATTGTGAGTAAACTTGAAGTCATTGATAACATAGACTTGCTTATGGTCTTTGAAGGCACGCCTTAAAAAGAAAGCTACATCTTGCTCTTGTTTTTGCCCTGCTTTCGCTGTTGGAGAGACAGCATTTTGAAGAGTTTTATCTTTTAGAATCATACAACAACATCGTCCATGAAAATCGAATCGTAATTAACATAAATCATACCGTAAATAGCCACATTTATTAAGACTTATCGGTTGCTCATTCCATCCACTCGACAGTAACTTGTGCTTATCACTAATATCTATTAAACCAAGTTATGTTACAAAACCATTCACACAAAGCACCAGTTCATTATTCGACAACGCTTAATTAGGCAATTATTCAAGTAAGCCAAAGACGGTGAACTTGGTCGGGTCATTTGATTTTTTTGATGGTATTGAAGAAGTTCTGAAGTGTTATTGAAATACGGTAGGGACTTTTCCGCTAAAAATAAAACGCACCAGTTTATAACTAGAATAACTATAAACTGGTGTATTTATTAAAGGGCCTAGTATTAAAGCGCTCTAAATATTTGTTCTGTTGTTTCTTTAGCATCACCAAACAACATTTGAGTATTGTCCTTAAAGAATAATGGGTTTTGCACACCAGCATAACCCGTACTCATTGAGCGTTTGAAAACAATAACCTCTTTAGCATTCCAAACTTCAAGGACAGGCATACCTGCGATAGGACTAGTGGGGTCTTCGGCAGCAGCCGGGTTAACGGTATCATTAGCACCAATAACCAATACTACGTCAGTCTCAGCAAAATCATCATTAATCTCATCCATACCTAAAACGATATCATAAGGCACTTTTGCTTCAGCCAGTAATACGTTCATATGTCCCGGTAAACGACCAGCTACTGGGTGTATAGCAAAACGCACTTTTATCCCTTTATTTATTAGCTGTTGGGTCATTTCATAAACAGGATATTGTGCTTGGGCAACAGCCATACCGTAACCAGGAGCAATAACAACCGATTTTGCATTACGTAATAGGTCAGCAACCCCTTCAGCGTGCACCTCGGTGTGCTCACCGTAGTCTCTGTCATTATCAATAACAACGTCTGTGCCAAAACCACCAGCAATAACACTGATAAAAGAGCGATTCATTGCCTTACACATAATGTAAGATAAAATAGCACCTGATGAGCCTACTAGCGCCCCTGTAATGATAAGTAAGTCATTACTTAGCATAAAACCAGCAGCAGCTGCAGCCCAACCTGAATAAGAATTTAACATAGAGACAACAACCGGCATATCTGCACCGCCAATTGAAGCAACCAAATGCCAACCAAATACCAAAGCCGTAATAGTCATTAAGAATAAGGCTATATTTGAACCGTCATGATTGACAAAAGATAGGAGCAGTAAAAAACTGAAAATCCCTGCGGCTAAATTCATTTTGTGACGATGAGGTAACATTAAGGCACTAGAGCTTATCGTGCCACGTAATTTAGCAAAAGCGACAATAGAGCCTGTAAAAGTCACAGCACCAATAAATATTCCAATGAATATTTCACTTAAGTGTATCTTCATGGCGGTATGTTGGGCTGCCGTCATCACAACACCATGTTCTGCATCAATATAACTATTAAAACCAACTAACATGGCAGCTAACCCAACGAAACTATGCAATATTGCAACAAGCTCAGGCATTTGTGTCATTTCAACTTTATTCGCTAATCTAAGCCCAATGCCTGAGCCAACGACCATCGCAATAAGAATAATAAATACATTTGAGACGCGTGGGTCAATAATGGTGGCAAGTAAAGCGATAACCATACCAGCCATGCCAAAGACATTCCCCCGTTGAGCCGTCTCTTGCTTACTTAAACCGGCTAAACTGAAAATAAATAATAAAGCAGCAATCACGTATGCTGCACTAATGAAACCATTAGACGCTATTTGTGTAGATTCCATGCTACTCCCCTACTTGCTAAACATTTTTAACATACGACTAGTGACTTTAAAGCCACCGACAATATTGATAGTTGCTACTAGCGTTGCTAAAGTAGCAAGTATCTGCACGACGATACTTTCCGATCCAATTTGTAGTAAAGCCCCCACAATAATAATGCCGGAAATCGCATTGGTGACACTCATTAATGGTGTATGTAAAGAGTGACTAACGTTCCAAACTACGTAATAACCAATGACGCAAGCCAGTACAAAAACAGTAAAGTGAGTAAGAAAATCAGCAGGGGCAACACTGGCCACCCAGCCAAATAACGCTATGCCTGCCGCCATAAAGGCATATTTTTTAGTTGGCGAAGCGTCTTCTTCTTCGATTATTTCAACGGGTTCAACTTTTGCTTTTTTAACAGGTGCAGCACTGACTTGAATAGGCGGAGGTGGAAAAGTGATTACATCCTCTTTAACTACTGTCATATTGCGAATGACGACATCATCAAAATCAATATCAATCGTTCCATCTTTGTTTTTGCATAATAACTTAGTTAGATTCACTAAATTATTCGCATAAAGCTGTGAAGCCTGATTAGGTAAACGAGACACTAAGTCAGTATAACCAATCACTTTAACACCATGGGTATCAGCCACTTTACCCACAACGGTGCATTCACAATTACCGCCGCCAGCAGCCGCTAAATCGACGATCACACTGCCCGCCTTCATTGATTCAACCATTTTTTCAGTGATTAATTTCGGCGCTGGTCTACCCGGAATCATCGCGGTAGTAATAATAATATCAACATCCTTGGCTTGCTGTGCAAACAGCGCCATTTCGGCATCAATAAAAGCTTTACTCATTTCTTTAGCGTAACCATCACCAGTGCCAGTATCTTCTGGCTCTTCATAGTCAAGTTCAAGAAATTCAGCACCCATGCTTTCTATTTGCTCTTTAACTTCAGGGCGTGTATCAAAAGCCCGTACAATGGCACCTAAACTACCAGCGGTACCAATTGCGGCTAAACCGGCAACCCCTGCACCAATTATCATCACTTTAGCTGGCGGCATTTTACCCGCTGCGGTTATTTGCCCGGTAAAAAAGCGGCCGAAATGATGAGAGGCTTCAATAACGGCACGATAACCAGCAATATTTGCCATTGAACTCAGAGCATCCATTGGTTGAGAGCGGGTCATTCGAGGTACCATTTCCATGGCTAATGTCGTAATAGATTTGGTCCTCAGCGCCTCTAATAACTCTGAGCCTTGTGCTGGCGCAATAAAACTAAGAAGTGTTGAGCCATCGTTCATTAACTCGACTTCCTCTAATGTTGGCGCGTTTACTTTAAAAATAATATCGCTTTGCCAGCAAGCTTTCTTCGGGGCAACTTCTGCATTGGCATCGCTATACTCTTCATCGGTAAAGCTCGCCTTAGTACCAGCACCTTTTTGCACTTGCACAGTAAAGCCTAGTTTAATTAATGCACTAACCGAGCTTGGTGATGCTGCAACCCGACGCTCACCTAAAAAAGATTCTTTGGGTATACCTATTCTCATTTGAATTTCCTTAGTATATAAATGAATAATTTATTGCTGACATGACTTGTTCAAAATTAATACAATAAGTTGTTCAATTGCAAGATCTATTTAAAAGCATAGCCTACTGAAATGTTGCGCCTCAAACTTTTTAAGGGGATGTTTAATCTGTTTTTGTGACGTTGGGGCAAATTGCTTGGGTTTTATCCGAATAACTTTATGGCCTATGAAATATCAAAAACCCGTAAACTTTTGTTGAGATGACTTTAGTATTTTCTTCAATTACGTTACGCAAAATACTCTATTAGATCGTTGTTCAAATAGATTAATTATGAGAGCATTAAACTCTCTAATGCCTTTAAAATTACCTACTAATTATGTTCTTAGCTAAACAGAAACTTTACTCCAATATAAGGTGGTCTAGTGATAATAAATTTGGGTATCGCACATTTTTTTGTCAATTAAAGACAATAAAAGAAATTTCTCAGGCCCAAAGCCTTGAACGAATTGAAATGCTAGATACTGATATCTGTGCATTTAAAAGCAATAATTTAAAAGACAACACGTTAGGAGAGTTAAAATGCTAGTGACGCAACGTAATATTGTAGTCATGCTTTTGGTATTCGTTTTTACTGGCTGTGCATCACTCCCCGAGGAGATTAAGCACTCTATTGAGCCGAAAGGCACTTTATCAGCTAGTACATTATCCAAATTAACTGACACATATCGCCTTACGCAGCCTAAACAAGAGACGACAGCAGTTCTCTTGCAAGATACTGGCTGGAGTGCTTTGGCTCAGCGATTAGCATTAATTGAAACTGCAGAGCACAGCATCGATATCCAGTATTACATTTGGAATTCAGATGTTTCTGGACAGTATCTAGCAAGCCGTTTGGTAGTTGCTGCAGATCGCGGTGTTCAGATTCGAGTAATGCTTGATGATATCAACCTTAATGAGCGCGAGGATTTGCTAACAACTCTTGATGCTCATCCTCAAATAGAAATTCGCATATTTAACCCTATCCCCAGTCGCAGCGGGGCAACAAAGTGGCTAAACGTATTAGGTGACTTTTCCCGTCTAAATCGACGTATGCACAATAAATCATTTACCGTCGACGGTGTTTTCTCCGTTGTGGGAGGTCGAAATATCGGTGATGAATATTTTGATCTTTCTGATGAAATAAATTTCCGTGATCGTGATGCATTGGTAATGGGCTCAGTGGTTACAGATATCCAAACTAGTTTTGGAGAATACTGGAATAGCCGTTGGTCTTATCCTGTCAATTTATTGGGAGGTGAAGCTGTCGCAGAACTGTCCGTCTTAGATGGCTTGTCAGCTCCCCAATATAAGCATTACCCAACTTTGCCAGCAGAGAAAGAGTTAGCACACGCTTTCTTAAAGGGTCTGATGGATAAAATGAGCTGGGTTAATGCACGTTTTGTTTATGATCGACCAGTACCTGTTGATGAAAATAACACCAGTAAACCAAAGGCTACGGCTAGGTTATTAACTGAGCTAGCTCGTCAATCTAACCGAGAAGTTTTATTAGAATCCGCATACCTAATATTTGATGATAATCAACTAGATGAGTTACAAATTTTGACAAGAAAAGGAGTTCAGATAAAAGCATTAACCAATTCAATGGCTTCTAATGACCTCGTCACTAATCATTCTGGCTATGCAGGAAGACGTGAGGATATGCTTGAAAAAGGTATTCAGTTGTTTGAGTTAAAACCAGATACGACTCTATGTGAAGAGTCGACTAGAGATTTGTCAAAATGTGCTCCTACAACAGCCTACGGTCTTCATGCAAAATCTAGTGTTTTTGACAGGAAAGTAGCAGTTATTGGTTCTTTTAACTTCAATTTACGTTCAACCTACCTAAATACAGAATCCCTTTTAGTCATTGAAAATCATAGTGTTGCTGAAAGCCTCGCTAATGAGATTGAGCTAGCAATGAACGAAAGAAATAGTTGGAGTCTTAAGTTATTTAAAGGAAAAATTCATTGGTATTCCGGTGGAAAAACGTGGGATAGCGAACCCGAAACTAACCTATCAGAACGAATAAAATCACGTTTCTTACAATTATTGCCGATCGAAAAATACTTGTAAAGTAAGATAGATACTGTCTCTTATACACATCTGACGCTGCCGACGAAGAGGATAGTGTAGAT
>CAJXRC010000282.1 GCA_913058405.1 uncultured Colwellia sp.
ACGAGATCTAGTACGGTCTCGTGGGCTCGGAGATGTGTATAAGAGACAGGCCTATAATTACAAGCATCTCTGTATTTATTCCATATCTCGCTTTAAAAAACAACTGTCGTCAAGAAGCCTATTTATTAGTAAGTTAATTAAGAATTAAATTAACGACAGCTATATTTTTGTGTCGTGTGCTTGGAAGGTAAGGGATACATTAAATTTGATTAACTGAAGAACACTTATATGCACAGCCAACCATTAATAGGATGGGTTTTATCTCCTAAATGAGCGCCAAACTTAGCGTAAAATCATTCATATAATGAATTTATCAACTAACTCAGGCGCATGCTTTTACAAGCTATCAAGTGAACTTCTATGAATTCAAAATTGAAGAGATATTAACAATTATCGAGTTCTATGAGACTTTTTTACTATTAAGTTGAGATTTACTCATGATTTCTTCGTACATTAGTAACGTCTCTTTAGCCAACGAACCATATTCAGGATGTCGTGTCACAATAGCGATAACTTGGTGAGTGTCCATTAATACTTGCTCTAGGTAAGTTAGATCATGTTGATCGAGTACATCACCGTTATCAACTTTCTCTACGAGCAGTTTAATTCTTGGATAGCGTTCATGTTCAAAGCGTTTGAGGAGTACTGCTATAACTCCTTTATCTTTTTGCTCTATATCCATATTACCTCCTATTGAATCATCTATAAGATAGAGTATGGGCTTAAAAATGGCGATGTCCAATAACAATTAAAAAATACCCTCAAGTCGGTGGTTTCTTAATGATATTGATAACGTTACAAAGACAACTCGATATTTAAACAAAAGCCCTAAATCTAATGTCTGTTTTTAATATCAATGAGTTTTCAGCCTTAATAACGCGCCATCAAAGAATCTCAGCTATTGGTTCTCTAGTGAGTTTCAGTGATTGGCTATAAGAGAACTTCAACTATGTTAACTACATCTTTTTCTTTTTACTTACTGGTTTAACCGAAAAAGGATTGCGCGCGGTAAAATGGCTACCAGTAATACCGTCATCATTAATTGGCATATTAATACTTACCAACCTAGACAAACCTCGGCATAAATCACGCTTTGTACGAAATAAACTGGCTTCTGCGGTATCATCATCTACACGCTTAAGTTGTAAGTTAAAGTTTTTCTCACTAGTACAGCCATTAGACTTCACTAAAAACCATAAGCCATCAGCTTTAATATCAAAACCATAAATAACTTCAAGAGAGTTATCTTGCGTAGCCACATTGTCTTTTTTTTCTTCTGCTGATATTGCTGAGCAAGCTGATGTTGTCATAGCAAGCAATAATAGGAGCATGCCCTGAGTAGACTTTATTGATTTACTCATAAATTTCCTTAATAAAAAGATAAATGAGTGGGGAACGAAAAATGCCCCACTCTAACAAAATATTTTTACTTACGATTTCTTAGAGATAAAAAGAACAAGGAAAATAGCAGTATAAAACCACCGGCACCGCCACTCTTTTTCGTCTCTACAGTATCTTTAGTGATAGTAACACTTCCTACTTTACTTGAAGTAGCACCTTGTTGGTCTGTCACAATGACTTTAAAGGTTACTTTACCTGCTTTGTCACCTGCAACAAACGTTGCTTGAGTCGAAGTAGTATTATTTAGCACAGAGCCGAGTTTATCGCCAACGAGCTCCCATTTGAAAATAAGAGCATTCCCTTCTTTATCTGTACTTTTAGACGCATCTAATAGCACTTCTTTCTGCACTTTTACTGCATAAACGCTCTGAGATAAGTTAATGACAGGTGCAGTGTTCGTTGTACTAGTTTTTACAAGATCAATATAGGCTTTATTAAAACCTACCTCAGCATCATCATCTGTCTCATCTTTTGAAAAGATAAAAGCAATTCGATCAGTACCAGGGGTTAAAGCAATTTTTTCTTCTCTGAATTGTGTTTGTGTAATACCGGTAGCGAAAAATTCTGTTTTGTGACCGTTGAGCGCTATTTTTAAACCATCGTAGCCTTCTTCAGCCTGTACTAAATAGTTAAACGAAAAATCATTAACCTCAGGCTTTTTAATAATCGCTAATAAGACAGAGTTCTGTGAATCTTTAATATCACCTGATTCAACGGCATTATTACCTTGAAGTACTTGAGTTGTTTGTGCCTGCCAAAGAGCATCCCCACCAGAGTACCATTCAATATTGTCGTTATTATTATCGACCAACGTTTTCATGTCTAAACTTGTTCTTTCAAGAGCATTCATAGAAAAGAATTGCTCGGCAATACTGTTTTCTGGATGAGTCGTACTAACATTAATGTTAAATCCACCTTGCCCCAATTGGGTGCTTGTCACTTTAACAGTGAACTCACAACTCTCATTTTGTTTTAGTGCTGTACTGTTACAATTGTTCGACTCAACTGTCGGCTGCGAAACCTTGTTTAAACCGGTGAAGTTAATGTCTGTAATCGTATATTCTGTTGCACTTAAATTCTTAAATTTCAAGGTAGTAATGTCTTCATAGCCATTTTCAACATAACCAGGATTAGGTTTTTGTTGATATGACACGCCAGCTTTCTTTTGTTTTATCCAATCAAGGAATTTTGAAACACGCGCATATACCCCTGGAAAACCTGCTACAGCACAGCCTTCTCCAAAACTAACAACACCAGCTTGGTACCACTCTCCGTTTTTATTTATCACTAACGGACCACCACTGTCACCTTGGCAAGAATCTTTACCGCCCAGTTCAAAACCAGCACAAAGCATTTGTTCGGTAATTCCACCGCCATAGGCAGTATTACACTCAGCTCGGTCATATAGCGCAACGTCTACCTTTTGCAAAACGGTAGGAAACGATTGACCATCTACAGACAAGTTTCCCCAACCCATCACAGTTAATAAGTCGCCGGTACTTATCAAGGCTTCAAGTTCTGCCGTTAAAGGTTTAATCGGGGTAACATTGGTAATAGCCGTTTCTAACTCGAGTATTGCTATATCATTGTTAGTGGCAACAGAGTCATAATCTTCATGCATATAAATTTGCGCAACTTTATAACGAACTCCAGTTGTACGGTCTTTAAGATCGTATTCACCAACAACTACATCAATATCGGAAGCGATAGAGCCATCTACACAATGTGATGCGGTTAATATATAGTGCCCACCAATAAAAGAAGCACCACAAAAGGGGGATATTTCTCCACCTTCTCTAGTCGAGGATGCAATTAAGCCGGTAATAAATGGGTAGTCGTTTTGCTTCGCTTGTACACCATTAATAATTCGTTGCGATGCTATTCTCTTTGTTTCAGCATCTGATTCAGAGAAACCAGCCCCTGAACTTGCTTGGCTATAAAGAGTGATAGCTGAGCTAACAAACGCGATGACAAAGTTATTAAATTTCATTCAGTTTACTCCAAAATGTATTACCGGTCGGGTATTAGGGTACTCGTGAAGATTAACAGTTAGAAGGCACTTACAAAGTAAGCTAATGTAAGAGGAAATCGTTGTTTGTAAGTCTGTGTAAGTATCATATTTAAAAATCATTTATTAATTTAGAAGTAGGAATAATGTCCACTGAATAAAATAGTTTACCTGATAAACCATGGTAATTATCGGTTTATAGGGCTCTTATTTTCGCTGAACTTCGGGGTATATCACCATCTTCTGTGATCAGAAAACAGATGTTAACAGAATGTTTACTTTGAGTTAATTGTTTTCCGAGGTAATTAATCTTAGTCATCAATTGATGGCAGGTTCAATAAAATTGATATTCGTTAAAAGTCATCTATACATGGATTTTAGAACTATAAATTTAACAACACTGATACCAGATTAATAATGTGCCTGCTCTAGTTAAACTGCATCAGAAAAACGGCAGGTGAATCTAGCTCCGCCCGTTTTATTATTTTCGACAATTAATTCGCTATTCATTCTTTTACAAGCGGCTTTAGATATGGCTAAACCTAAACCTAAACCACCAGTTTTTCGGCTCCTACTCACATCTAAGCGAGAAAAAGGCATAAATATAGTGTCAAAGGACTCTTGAGGAATACCCTCGCCATCATCCTCTATGGTGAGTTCAATTTGTTCCTTAATTGTGCTTAACGAAATAAGTATTTGAGCTTTAGCATGAATGCTGGCATTTTTTAATAGGTTATCGACTAACAACCGCAGATAAACAGGATTCGTTGTTATTTCAAGTGATTCATCAATTAGTCGAATTACCCTAAGTTTCTCTTCGCATTTAATCGCTTTTATTCTAGATTCAATAAAGCCACAAAGCTCAATAGATTGATAAAGTTCAAATTCACCTTCCTCGTTAGTTGAGTTCAAACGTGAAAAAGCGACCACCTGACTGATCAATTCATTGATATCACCAATATAAGTATCGATATTATCCAATAATTCAATCGCTTGTTTACTTTCATTACTTTTTCTAAGTAATCCTGCCGCTAATTGAATTCGACTCAATGGTGTCCGTACTTCATGAGGGACCGCCTGAGCGAACAGTTGGTTTTCATTAACGGTATCCTTAATCGAACTTGCCATCGCATTAAAGCTAGAGGCTAGTTCATTAAGGGGTCTAGCTAACTGTTCTTCTGCTTTAATATTCATATCACCGGCACCAAATTGATGTTGAATTTTTATCAATTTCTCAATTTGATTTTGTAATGCCCTGATAGGCCAGTAAATAGTGCTTGCGATGGTAATCAATACAATACTAAGCAATAACATTGGTGCTATTTCATCAAATGAAAGCACTTCGTACTCTTCGTCTTCATATTGTTCAGAGTACTGTTCTGGATACACTAAACCTTCAGATTCATCAAAGATGACAGTCTCAGTTTCTAAATCCCCAATAAATAGCCAAGTATTTGACTTTAGAAACGTATAAACAGCCATAAATTGATCGAGTTCATTACGATAAACATCTACCTTTCCTGAACGCCCTATCAACTCACAACCATCACAAGGAGGCGTGTCTATCGGCACTATTTGCCAACTCATCGACAGTACATCAATAACCTTTGCATTCTTATCTAAGTCTTGCTGTACATTGTTAGGTTTTATTTCACCTTGTTTTAAAAGATCGGCATACACATAATCGGTGAAGAAAACAAATTCATCAATTTCGTTTTGGCTATCCCACTTTTCAATAACTATAAGGGATAAAGTACCACTAACAATCACTGCAATAGCAACGCTAAGGTATAAACGTGTGAACAAAGAAAGTGACTGTAGTCTAGCCATTTAGCAACATATACCCTTTATTTCTTACCGTAGTGATGACTTTATAGGGCATTTGATCATCATGAATTTTTTTACGCAAGCCACTAATTCTCATGTCAATTGAGCGGTCGTTAAAGTCGTGATCAATACCTCTTAACGCTTGACAGCAATCTTCTCTCGAAACAGGAGTGCCCATACTTTTATTCAACACCACTAACATCTCAAATTCAGCTCCAGTTAAACTCAGTACTTCACCATCAAAGGTTACTCTTTGTTGGTCAATATCAATAGTAAGTCTACTGTGTTTGTTCTTTTCTTGTTTGGGTTCAATAGGGGTAACTCTTCGCATCAATGCTTCTATGCGAGCAACAAGCACGTGAGGTTTCAAGGGTTTGGTTAAAAAGTCATCCGCACCTAACTTTAGTAAACTAACTTCACTCACATCATCATCACAGGCGGTTAAGACTAAAATAGGACCACAATAAAAAGCTCTCGATTGTTTGCATATTTCGATGCCTGACAATCCCGGTAGCATCAGGTCTAAAATAACTAAATCAGGAGCATAGTTTTTTATTGCCGTCAGTGCCACAAGGCCATCATCAACGATGCTAGTATCAAAGCCCTCCGCTTCCAGATACATGGCTGTTAATCGAGATATTTCAGCATCATCTTCAATGATGAGAATTTTAGTCTTAGTCATTATGTTGTAAGTTCTTTAATTAATAAAATATTAATACTGTCT
>CAJXRC010000283.1 GCA_913058405.1 uncultured Colwellia sp.
TCTAAGCCTTTTAATTCTCGCTGAGTGGGAAAGAACTTAATCAACTTGGTATAAGTCAAAGTATTTGTTATGAATACTATGGCTGCCTGATAACATTTGTTATAAAATTATTTCCTGCATCATCAATGAAGTTATGAGGTATTTGTGTCGGTAAAAAAAGAATCCGTAGGGCAAGTTCGCCAAAGGAATGTCGCGCTTATTTTAACGGCTGCTAAAACAGAGTTTGTTTCACATGGCTTTAAAGGCGCGTCAATTAAACGCATTGCCGAACGCGCAAATATTCCCCGAGCAAATATCCATTATTATTTCGATGACAAAACTGACCTTTACCAGCAATTACTCACCGAAATAATTGTCAGCTGGAATACTAGTTTCGATACCTTAAGTATTGATGATGATCCAAAAACAATCCTTACTGCTTATATCCATGAAAAAATGATGCATGCTAAGCACGACCCTGATGGTTCAAAAATATTTGCCAGTGAAGTCATCCATGGGGCACCAATTCTTAAAGACTATTTACATACCGAATTTAAACAATGGTTAGATGAAAAAATCACTGTCATTGAAACTTGGATTAAACAAGGTCAAATAGACGTGATCAACCCACACCACTTGTTATTCCTTATTTGGAGTTCAACACAACATTATGCTGATTTTAGTGTGCAGGTATTAGCTGGTTTTGGTAAAGAAACAATGAACGATGATGATTTTGATGAAGTAGTTCAATCACTGACCTCAATTATCTTAAAAGGCTGCGGTTTAGCTTAAGCCCCATAATCACCTTTACCCTACAAGTTTAAAAATAGTGCTTCGCTGCCGTCGTCAACGTTATTGGCATTATTGACATGATTTATTGAAAGGCTTACTGTCATCTTAGTTTTAAAAGTTCAACAGCCCCTAGATTCTGAACATAAATAATAGAAACTAACCTATGAAAATTGAAGAGATAATGAGTGAAGAAGTCACTTGCATAGATTTAGATGACAGATTATCTGTTGTTCGAGAGCTATTTATTAAGCATAAATTTCATCATTTAATGGTTACAGATAGCAAAAATCAACTAGTAGCCGTTATTTCTGAAAGAGATTATTTAAAAGCAACTAATTCGAACCTAGAACTTCCTGCCGCCAGTGAGAAAGACTTAGCGATGTTAAACAAACGTGTTCATCAAATAGTGTCGAAAAAGCTCGTAGCCATTAAACAATTTAGTCCTTTTAGTGAAGCGATAAAGACCTTTCATGATACCGGTATGTCCTGCCTTCCTGTCATCAATAGCAATAATCAGCCTGTCGGAGTTATAACGTCACGAGACATAATTAAGTGGTTATACAGTAAAGTTAACTCACCTAAATCTTAACTTTTATGGCACTAAATGGCCTATGGTTATTGGAGCCATCGACGTGATATCAGGTGAATACTCCCCTCAAAATAGTAATTTTGATGTTTGGAACTGAGCTGAAAAGATAACAAATCAGTATTTCAGTCACTCTAAAAAGCAAAACCCTAGCCTTTCTTCTTGTAAAACCATCCGATTCAACGCTTGAAAAAGCACTTTGCGTTTCACATTATGAAAGGTTAACGAGCGATTTTTCACAAAAAAGCCCTTTAATTTTCACTATGTGAAAAAAAAGACCATCGAAAGATGGCCTTTTTTCATTAATAAAACTTTTTACTATGGCTTTATTGGTATAACGCGTCTTTTAAAGCCGATAAACATAAGGCAACATTCTCACTTTTAGCCGCATGTCCCATAAGTCCAATACGCCATGCTTTACCAGCAAAAGCACCTAAACCAGCACCTATTTCAAGATTGTAGTGCTCTAATAAGTAATCTCGTATTTTAGCATCATCAGCCCCTTCAGGAATGTAGATAGCGTTTAACTGAGGTAAGCGTTCTTCTTCAGGTACAATGAACTCAATACCTAATTCTTTCAAACCCTTAGCTAATACTTCGTGTTGTTCTTTATGACGTGCCCAGCTGTTTTCTAGACCTTCATCATGCAGCATTACTAAGGCTTCGTGTAAGGCATATAAAGAGTTTACGGGGGCAGTATGGTGATAACTGCGCTTGCCTTCACCAGACCAATAGCCCATCACTAAGGTTTGATCTAGAAACCAACTTTGTATCTGCGTTTTACGGTTTTGCACTACCGCTACAGCCTTAGGGCTAAAGGAAAGAGGCGATATACCTGGCACACAAGACATACATTTTTGTGTACCCGAATAGATAGCGTCTATGCCCCATTCATCCACTTTAAGCTCTACCCCTCCTAATGACGTCACTGCATCAACAATTGTCAAACAATCATGCTCTTGTGCCATTTTACATAGGGTTTTGGCATCTGAAAGCGCACCCGTTGAAGTCTCAGCGTGAACAAAAGCTAAGAATTTAGCATCTGGATGGTCATGTAATGCGGCTTTTACCTTGTGCGTTTCAACAGCACGTCCCCAAGGAGAGTCAACCACCACGGCCTCTGCGCCTATTCTAGTCACGTTCTGAATCATACGGTCACCAAAAACACCATTGCGACAAACAATCACTTTGTCACCGGCTTCAACTAAGTTCACAAAACAGGCTTCCATCCCTGCAGAGCCAGGAGCAGACAAGGCAATTGTGAATTCATTTTTGGTTTGAAAAGCGTATTGCAATAATGTCTTCACTTCGTCCATCATATTGATAAATAAAGGGTCCAGATGACCAACTGTTGGCCTAGCCAGCGCAGACAGAACGCGTGCACTTACATCTGACGGGCCAGGGCCCATTAAAATTCTTTGTGGTGGGTTAAATGATTTAAATGTCATAATTGCTCTACCTTCTGTTTTAGTTTTAATTTTTAGTTGTGTTTATAAAACAACCTGATGTATCGTAGTAAATCGCAACCTGACACAAGTGTCAAGTTACGAGGAATTGCGAAACATAGACATATTGAAAAAAATTATAATTAAAATTAAAATTAACACTACATAACATTAAGAGAGACAATATGAAAATTTCAGCACCACTTACCGCCCTTGCTTTAACCGTTGCGTTGAATGCGCCAATGGTTTCAGCAGAAATCTGGGGAAATACAGAAGTACAATTACAAGCACTAGGTGAATTAGAACGAGTTGGTACCGGCGGCACCGCTGACACCACCATCATCACCTTCCAACATGCTGGTGGCTGGGAATACGGCGATAACTTCTTCTTTATGGATTATTCTCGTTACTCAGTAAATAACGATGCTAACTTTCCCGTAGCAGATTCAAGCGAGCTTTATGGCGAGTGGTATTCAAACTTCAGCTTAGGCGCAATTAGCGGTAATGATCTTAGCTTCGGTCCAGTAAAAGATATTGGTATTGTTGCTGGTTTTAACTTTGCTCCTGAAGTGGATAGCGCTTGGGTATTACCTGGTGTTAGATTTTCCTTAGATTTACCCGGTTTTGCTTTTGCACAAATTGATGTGACTGGTTATATCCATCAAGGTGGCGGTAGTGCTGACTCTCCTGTCTTTACCGTTGTCGATGAAGATTCAAGTTTCATGGTTGATTTTGCATGGGCATATCCCTTTAAAATTGGCTCAACAAGCTGGAGCATCGAAGGTCATCTAGAATACATTGACGGCCGTACTCAAGTGAATAGCTTTGGCACCACAGAACTAGAGTCATGGATTCTATTTCAACCGCAAATTCGCTTGGATTTAGGTGAAGTATTAGGACATAAAGCACAACGTTTATTCGTTGGTGTTGAATACCAATACTGGAAAAACAAACTAGGTGAGAAAGGTACTGATGATAATGCAGCACAATTTCTTGCTGTATGGCGTTTCTAATAGGTTAATAACCTATTTATACGCTTAAAGTAAAATAAGCTGCCAATTTTATTATGTTTATTGGCAGTCTTTTTATATTCCATATTTTTTGAAAATCCTGTACTGAACCCCACAACTGTGACGCGGTATTTTGCATGCTTTAACCCTACTTATACCCGTTCCACTTGAAGATGCAGGATTCAGCTGGAGTTATAAACGCCTTTAGGCAAGGCATTGATTGAAGAGAATAGTTATTCTATTGTCGAAATCAATAACGTGGCATAAAGCGTTTATAAACCAGCCCTTTGGGGAAACCTGAGCAAAACATATTCATCGTTACATTTGTTTTTAAGGGAATAACCCTTAACAAAAAAATGTGCCTTGATTATGACCCGCTCCGGCTTCCTGAAACGAGCATCTTCGAGTGGAGCGGGTATATATCCTTATGAACAGGTATTGGGGGCGTTTTCTCGATGAAAGGTGTATTTCACTGATTTATCTAAAGCTTATTAAAACAAAAACAACGATATAACTTTATCAAAAACTAATACCAAACAGATGAATGTTGGTACTCAACAAACTCACCCCAAAGAAAGCGTTGATTACCCTATTCACTTCTAACCATGAAACTATAAAAAGTAGGTCAACAATGTCTGATTTTAAACAAGCAGCACTTGATTATCACGCCTTGCCAACGGCGGGAAAAATTGCAATTGCTATCACAACCCCCGCCGAAACCAGTGCTGATTTATCGCTCGCTTATAGCCCTGGCGTCGCAGAGCCTTGTCGAGAAATAGCCAAAAACCCTGACGATGTTTATAAATATACCGGGAAAGGCAATACCGTTGCCGTCATCTCAAACGGAACTGCCGTATTAGGTTTGGGCAATTTAGGCCCTATGGCGTCTAAACCTGTAATGGAAGGTAAAGCATTATTATTTAAACGCTTTGCTGACATTAATTCATTCGATATTGAAGTAACGCATAAAACCCCTGAAGAGTTCATTAATACGGTGGCCGCTATAGCAGATAGTTTTGGTGGTATTAACTTAGAAGATATCAAAGCACCTGAGTGTTTTATCATTGAAAAAGCACTAAATGAGCGTTGTAAAATACCGGTATTCCATGATGATCAACACGGGACTGCCATTGTGACAGCTGCCGCTATGATCAATGCCTTAGAGATTCAGAATAAGAAAATCGAACAAGCTGATATCGTTTGTTTAGGTGCTGGCGCAGCTGCTATTGCCTGTATGGAGTTGCTGATCCAGTGCGGCGCAATGCGTGAAAAAATATATATGCTTGACACGAAAGGCGTTATCCATACTCGCCGTGATGATTTATCTGAATATAAAACCCGTTTTGCCAATAACACTGACAAACGAACTTTAGATGATGTTATTGAAGGTGCTGATGTGTTCCTCGGTGTTTCTGGTCCTAACTTACTCAGCGCTGAGCAGCTAAAGAAAATGGCAAACAACCCTGTTGTGTTTGCGTGTTCTAACCCAGATCCGGAAATAAAACCTGAATTAGCACACAGTGTTAGAAGTGATTTAATTATGGCGACCGGTCGCTCTGATTATCCAAACCAAGTGAACAATGTTTTATGTTTCCCTTTTATTTTCCGTGGCGCATTAGATGTGCGTGCGCGTAAAATTAATAACGAAATGAAAGTAGCTGCGGTCCATGCGATTAGAGAATTAGCCAAACAAGACGTACCGGCAAGTGTTTTAAAGGCAAGTAATGAAAAGGAATTGTCTTTTGGGAAAGGTTACATCATTCCTCGCCCAATGGATCCAAGGTTATGTAAAAATGTTGCCTTAGCAGTCGCCAAAGCTGCTGTTGATTCAGGCGTTGCTGCCTTACCTTTACCTGATAACTATACCAGTTCCACTTGAAGATGCATGATGTTTAAAAATATTTTATCTCATCACTCATAACTAGAAAGCCGCTCTTTTGCGGCTTTTTTATTACTACTTTTTATAGCTAAATCATGAATCCTATAAAAAATCTGTCTCTTATACACATCTGACGCTG
>CAJXRC010000284.1 GCA_913058405.1 uncultured Colwellia sp.
CGGCAGCGTCAGATGTGTATAAGAGACAGCCCTACGTTACAAAAGCCTATTGTTTTGTGGTTTATTTTTACTTTTAAGCTTTTATTTTAAAGTAAAGTTCCTATAAATAGTGGCGCTGGGCTCGATGCTCGAAGGGGCAATGGCGTAGTCCATTTAACCGATAATTAGCATTTTTTCGAAAATGTTTAGATTATCATTTAAGTAACATTTATAAGATTGGGTTTTTTAATGAAAACTTTTGTAGCAAAACCAGCAAGCGTACAACGCGAATGGTTCTTAGTGGACGCCGAAGATAAAACTTTAGGTCGTATCGCTACTGAAATTGCAACCCGTTTACGCGGTAAGCATAAAGCAGAATATACTCCTCACGTAGATACTGGCGATTACATCGTTGTTATCAATGCTGAGAAAGTACGTGTAACAGGTAACAAAGCGAAAGGCAAAATTTACTACTCGCATACTGAGTTCCCTGGTGGCCTTAAGCAAATTAGCTTTGAAAAGTTAATTGAAAAAGCACCAACACGCGTTCTTGAATTTGCAGTGAAAGGCATGTTACCTAAAGGTCCTTTAGGTCGCGAGATGTTCCGCAAATTAAAAGTATATGCAGGCTCTGAGCATGCACATACAGCACAACAACCACAACTTTTGGAGCTTTAAGCAATGGCTGATAATCAATATTACGGTACTGGTCGTCGCAAGAGCTCAACTGCTCGTGTGTTCATGAAAGCTGGTAACGGTGCAATCACAATTAACAAACGTGACATTTCTGAGTACTTCGGTCGTGAAACTGCTCGTATGGTTGTTCGTCAACCATTAGAGTTAGTTGAAATGTTAGAAAAGTTTGACTTCAACATCTCTGTAGTAGGTGGTGGTATTTCAGGTCAAGCTGGCGCGATTCGTCACGGTATTACTCGTGCATTAATGGTTTTTGATGAAACTCTACGTGGTGAACTACGTAAAGCTGGATTCGTTACTCGTGATGCTCGTAAAGTTGAACGTAAGAAAGTTGGTCTTCATAAAGCACGTAAGAAGCCACAATTCTCAAAACGTTAATATTCGTTATATTCAAGATTTATACGGCATTGTCTACGTTGTTCGCCCCGGTCACTTAGTTAATCTAAGTTCAGGGGCTCACAACTTGACCGCTTTGTCTAAATCCAGACTATTTAGAATATATGCATTTAAAGAACCGACCTTGTGTCGGTTTTTTTATGTCTAAATTTTATTGAATCTAGCATTTATGCTGCGTTTTTATCATTATTCGCCTCAGTCATTTAGTTAATCTATAGTTACCTAAAGTGAGCAGAGGCCCATAATTCAACGCATTGCTTAAATGCAGAAAATTTTGAAAATGAAATACATAATTTACTTTATGTGTTTATTAGAAACCGACCTTATGTTGGTTTTTTAATGTCATGAAAACCCCTATCCTTTTTGTTAATAATTCCTATTAACTTGACATAAATATCCTTTATTTATTCTATTTCAAAGTATTTCAAATTATTTCTGTTTTTACAGTGTCTAAGCCCCTTTTTACCTTGTAAAAAACACGCTATTTCTTTATGATCGTAAAAATTTTTTGTCGATATACCACTTGGTATGAATTTGATCTAACAAAAACAAACGCTGTGCTGGCTGGTTATTATGAATTTATTGCTTAGTTAGTCATAAAAATAATTGTTTTGTTAGTGTCTTAGTTGGAGAGTATGAATGAGCAATGTGCCTGTAAATAACGGCCGCAGACGCTTCCTGACCGCTGCTACTGCAGTTGTTGGTGGTGTTGGTGTGGTTGGGGCTGCTGTGCCTTTTATTGCTTCCTGGAATCCAAGTGCTCGCGCGAAAGCTGCGGGTGCTCCAGTTGAAGTTAATATAGGTAAAATACAGCCTGGTCAATTAATCCGCGCAGAATGGCGTGGCAAACCCGTTTATGTAGTCCGAAGAACGGAACAAACAGTTAGTAATTTAGCTAAACACGATGACCAATTGCGTGATCCTAATTCTGAAAAAGCTCAACAACCTGTTTATGCAACTAATGCCTATCGTTCAATTAAACCTGAATTCTTAGTTGCCCTAGGTGTGTGTACTCATTTAGGTTGTGCCCCAACTCACCATGCTGGCGATTTTGACCAGTTCGTTGAAGGCGTTCCAAATGGCTTTTTCTGTCCATGTCATGGTAGTAAATTTGATATGGCTGGTCGTGTATTTCAAGGCGTTCCAGCACCATTAAACTTAGTGGTTCCAGAGCATTCTTATATCAATGATGACACTTTACTTATTGGTGTTGCTCAAGGAGATGCGTAATGTTAATGAAATTAGCGACTGATTTTATGGGTTGGATAGACAAACGTTTACCTGTAACTGATGCTTGGAATAAGCATTTAGCTCAGTATCCAGCACCAAAAAACTTTAACTTCTGGTACTTTTTTGGCTCTCTAGCCATGTTAGTACTAGTAAACCAAATTGTTACCGGCATTTGGTTAACAATGAATTATGAACCATCTGGTGAGGGAGCATTTGCCTCTGTTGAGTATATTATGCGTGATGTCGACTTCGGTTGGTTATTACGTTATATGCATTCTACTGGTGCATCTGCATTTTTCGTCGTCGTATACATGCACATGATGCGTGGCCTTATGTACGGTTCATACCAAAAGCCTCGTGAATTACTATGGATCTTCGGTATGTTGATCTTCTTAGTATTAATGGCTGAAGCCTTTATGGGTTACTTATTACCTTGGGGTAATATGTCATATTGGGGTGCTCAAGTAATTATTTCCTTGTTTGGTGCTGTGCCAATTATTGGTGATGATTTAACACTTTGGATACGTGGCGATTATGTAATATCAGGCGCTACACTTAACCGTTTCTTTGCTTTACATGTTATCGCTATGCCATTGGTATTAGTGGTTCTAGTATTCTTACATATCCTTGCCTTGCATGAAGTAGGTTCTAATAACCCTGAAGGTGTTGATATTAAGAAGCCTAAAGGTAGTGTTAAACTTGAAGAATTAAGTAAGTTTACTTTCCATAAGCAGTATAGTGATAAATACGATATTGTTGATGCTGTTCCTTTCCACCCTTATTACTCTGTAAAAGATATTATGGGCGTTGCCGGTTTCTTATTCTTATTCTGTTGGGTTATGTTCTTTGCTCCAGAAGGCGGTGGTTACTTTATGGAAGCTCCAAACTTTACGCCTGCTAATGGTTTGAAAACACCTGAGCATATTGCTCCAGTATGGTATTTTGGTCCTTTCTATACAATTTTACGTGTTGTTCCTGATAAGTTATTAGGTGCGGTTGCTATGTTTGGCGCTATCGTAATGTTATTTGCTTTACCATGGTTCGATCGTGGTGTTGTTAAATCAGTTCGTTATCGTTCAAAGTTACATTTAGTTAACTTAATTCAATTCGCTATCTGTTTTGTTGTTCTTGGCGCTTTAGGTACTATGCCAGCAACACCAACGGCTAATCTAATTGGTGTGATTGCTAGTTTTGGTTATTTTGGTTTCTTTATTGCTTTGTGGTTCTACAGCAAAAATGAAAATACTAAACCAGTTCCAGAAAGGATTGCAGACTAATGAAAAAATTAATTATAGCCGCTACTTTCGGCATACTATTCAGCGTAACGACATTTATGTCGTTCACCGCTGTGGCTTCAGGACCAAGTATTCATTTAGATAAAGCTAATAATGATTTATCGGATAAAGAGTCTTTGAAAAAAGGTTTCAAGACATACCTTAACTATTGTTTAGGTTGTCATCAGTTGCAATACCAACGTTACAATCGTACTTTTGATGATTTAGGTATTGATAAAGCAGATGGTGTTGCTAACTACATGCCAACAGGTGATAAAGTTGGTGGACACATTCTAAATACCATGCCGGAAGAAGAAGCGGCAAAATGGTTTGGTAGCGCGCCACCAGATTTAACATTAGAAGCACGTTTACGTAGTCCTGATTGGATCTATACTTACTTACGTTCTTTTTATATTGATGAATCACGTCCATTTGACGTAAACAATACAGTATTTAAAGATGTAGGTATGCCGCACGTATTACAAAGTTTGCAAGGTGTAAGTACGTTAGTTGTACATAAAGAGCTTGACGAACATGGCGAAGAGCACGAAGTCTCTAGCTTATCACCAGCAATGGGTGGTAGTTTAACTGCTGAAGAGTATGATGTAGTAATACGTGACTTAACAAACTTCTTAGAATATGTTGGTGAGCCGAATAAACTTGAGCGTAAAGCGATTGGTTATTGGGTATTAGCTTTCTTATTCTTCTTCTTTATTATTTCTTATTTCCTTAAGAAAGAATATTGGAAAGACGTACACTAAGTTATTATTGCAATAAATTTCAGGGGAATTCGATAGTTAAATATCGTATTCCCCTTTGTCATACCAAGTTGATTAAGTTATTTACCACTCAGCGAGAGTTAAAAGGCATAAAGGCAAGGCATTGATTTGAGAGAATGGTTATTCCCTTTTCAAAATCAATAACGCTGCATATAAGCCTTTTAAACTCGCCCTTTGGGAACTCATTAGCAAACTGATAACATCACAAAATTAATGAAATATAGAATAACTATGTTTAAAAAATTTCACTTGTTCTAAGCTCGCTAATATAGCTCTGAGTAGGGAATAAATTTAATCAAGTTGGTATTATTAAAGTAAACGATTTTAGGAGGCTCTATGGCCGTAGCAGCAAATAAACGCTCTGTGATGACGTTGTTCTCTCATGCCGATGATATGTATAGTCATCAGACACGCATTGTTCTAGCAGAAAAAGGTGTTGGTGTTGACATCAACTTAGTTGATTTAGCTAACTTGCCTGAAGACCTATTGGACTTGAATCCATATGGTACAGTACCGACTTTAATTGATCGTGAATTAGCGCTATATGAAGCTAAAATCATTGTTGAATATTTAGATGAGCGTTTTCCTCATCCACCATTGATGCCAGTTTACCCAGTGGCACGTGGTCGTAGCCGTTTATTGATGCATCGTATGGAGCAAGATTGGTATAGCCTTACTAAATTGATTATGTCTGGCACTGCAACAGAAGCAGCAAAAGCGCGTCAAGAATTAAAAGAGAGCTTACTAAGCATTGCACCAATCTTGAATGAAGCACCATACTTTATGAGTGAAGAGTACAGTTTAGTTGATTGTTACTTAGCACCTTTATTATGGCGTTTACCTGTATTTGGTATTGAGTTGAATGGTCAAGGTTCAAAAGAGCTTAAAACTTATATGTTACGTTTATTTGAACGTGAGTCATTTCAAGCATCATTGACAGAAGAAGAACGTGAATTACGCTTTGGTCATCCAGCATAATGGATGATGCAACACCTATCTCGATGAGCTCGAATAAGCCTTATTTAATTAAGGCTTTTTATGAGTGGATTTCAGACAATGATCTAACGCCATACATCATGGTAGACGTTAATGTTTACGGTGTATTAGTGCCGATGAGTTATGTTGCTGATGGGCAGATAGTATTAAATATTGCTGGTTCAGCTGTTGGTACCATTGCATTAGGTGATAGAGCCATTGAGTTCAGTGCCCGTTTCGGTGGTAAGCTGGAACACATTACCGTGCCTTATGGTGCTGTAGGTGCCATCTATGCGAAAGAAAATGGCGCAGGGACATCATTGCCAATCGAACATCCTGTAGAGGATGAAGATGAGACGGTTGATGTAATCCCTGAAAAACCAAAGTCTACTTTAAGTAGTGTTGCTTCTACGGGCAGTGAGACTGAAAAATCGAACAAGCCCAAAGGCTGTCTCTTATACACTTCTCCGAGCCCACGAGACCGTACTAGATCTCG
>CAJXRC010000285.1 GCA_913058405.1 uncultured Colwellia sp.
AGCAAATCCTAGTGGCCTTCTGGTAGAATGCGCGCCTCTAATCAATGAGAATATTCGATTTATGGTTTGGATAGATTATGCCATTTTGGCTGTTATTGGCCTTTCAGCTTTTATCAGCTTGGTACGAGGCTTTGTTAAAGAAGCGGTTTCCTTAATTGTTTGGATCAGTGCCTTTTTTGTCGCAAGTAGCTTCTATCTTAATTTGTCGACACTACTGACCAATATTTCCGATCAACTGTTACGCAATGCCGCTTCAATTGCTATTTTATTCATAACCACATTAATTTTAGGTGCCCTAGTTAATTACATCATTGGACAACTGGTCAGTAAAACTGGCTTATCTGGCACCGACAGAGTGCTCGGTGTTGTGTTTGGTGCATTAAGAGGTGTATTGATCATCGCTGCGGTATTATTTTTTATGGATGCATTTACACCTGCCTCATCGAGCACTTGGTGGCAGAACTCTCAATTGGTTCCAGAATTTACATTAATAGTTGAATGGTTTTTTGAGTATCTCAAACAATCATCAAGTTTCTTAGCTTAGTAGTTAAACTTAATTCGTCGGAGAATAAGTTCATGTGTGGTATTGTTGGTATTGTCGGTAAAACTCCTGTTAGTCAGCATATATATGATGGACTAACTGTACTTCAACATCGTGGTCAAGATGCTGCAGGTATTGTAACAATTCATAATAATACTTTTAGGCTAAGAAAGGGCAATGGATTAGTGAAAGATGTTTTTCACACCCGCCATATGCTTCGCTTACAAGGTAATATTGGTATTGGCCATATTCGCTATCCGACAGCGGGCACTTCTAGCTCTTCAGAAGCACAACCTTTTTATGCAAACTCACCATTTGGTTTGTCATTAGCGCATAACGGTAATTTAACTAATGCTGAAGAGTTAAGAACTTGGTTATTTGACAAAGCTCGTCGACATGTGAATACTACTTCAGACTCAGAAGTTTTATTAAATATTTTAGCGCATGAATTACAGCAAAGTGAAAATATTTCGCTAACACCTGAAGATATTTTTACAGCCGTTGCGAAAGTCCATAAACGTGTTCGAGGCGCTTATGCTACAGTGGCTCTTATTGTTGGCCATGGTCTGATTGCTTTTCGTGACCCTAACGGTATTCGTCCTTTAGTTTTTGGTAAAAGAGAAACTGAATTAGGTGTTGAATATATGGTTGCTTCTGAGTCAGTTGCACTAGATGCCTGTTCTTTCGAATTTGTACGTGATGTTGCCCCAGGCGAAACAATTTTCTTTTCTGAAGATGGCCAAATTCACAGTCAACAATGTGCTGATAATCCAGTTTACAGCCCGTGTATTTTTGAATTTGTTTACTTTGCCCGTCCTGATTCAACCATGGATAAAATGTCTGTTTATGCTTCACGCGTAGAAATGGGAACTAAGTTAGGCGAAAAAATTGCTCAAGAATGGCAAGATGTTGATATCGATGTTGTTATCCCTATTCCTGAAACGTCTTGCGATATTGCTTTACAAATAGCTAAGCAGCTTAACTTACCTTATCGACAAGGTTTTGTTAAAAACCGTTATATTGGCCGTACTTTTATCATGCCGGGTCAAGAGCAACGTAAAAAATCTGTTCGCCAAAAACTTAATGCTATTTCTACAGAGTTTAAAGGTAAAAATGTTTTACTTGTAGATGACTCTGTTGTTCGAGGAACGACCTCTGAGCAGATAATAGATATGGCGCGTGCGTCAGGTGCAAATAAGGTTTACTTTGCTTCAGCGGCCCCTGAAGTACGATTCCCTAACGTCTACGGCATCGATATGCCAAGTGCTAATGAACTCATTGCACATGGTCGTGAATTAGATGATATTTGTAGTTTAATTGGCGCCGATAAACTAATATTTCAGTCTCTTGAAGATTTGATCTCTGCCGTAAGCGTTGGTAATCCAGAAATCAAAACTTTTGATACTTCTGTATTTGATGGTAACTATGTAACCAATGATATTGACCAAGCTTATTTAGAAAGGTTAGATGCATTACGTAATAATACGACTAAAGAAGAATCAGATAAAAATGCTGATTCTATTATTGATATGCATAATGAAGGTGCAGAGTAGTATTTATACTCATGCTAACTAAGTAATAACTTAGTTGCTTTAACTTTTTCTTTAAGTATCAAACACAAAAAAAGCCTTACTTCTTATGTAGAAGTAAGGCTTTTTTATTTAATGATAATTATATTATTAAATCATTTCTCTAATTGAATTCAAGCTATGCAACAAATTCAGGACCAAATCCCATAGTCCACATTATCGCGGTAAATGCCATTAAACCAACTAATAAGACTAAACCACATGTTACTACTGAGCTGGAGTAAATAAAGCCTTTTTCCTCAGGGATATTCATCATGATAGGGACGCCGGAATACAACAAATAGATGGAGTAAGCTACTGCGGCAATACCCGCTAAAGCAACAAACCATAACACTGGAAATAACGTCGTTATGCCTACCATAAGCAATGGTGTTGAAGTATATGCAGCAAGTTCAAGTGCTTGAACAAAATCAGGTTTAGAATCAAATGTTTTCGCCATCCATTGAATCAAATAAGCCAAGGCGAACACACCAAAAACTAAAGCGAAATACATGCTAATTGCCATGATTTGTGCACTTTCAACACTGATTTTAATTGGGTTGCCTACGCCAATAGTCCAACCAATATAGGCAGTGGCATAGTAAGAGCATATAGTTGGAATGAGCGCTATGGTTAAAATGTGCATCAAACTGTAACTTAAACTTTCATGGCGTTTTTCAATAACATGCCATTCTTCTTTAGGGTGAGCGTAAAGCCCCCATATGTGGTTTAGTATCATAATCAATCCTCTCGCACGTAAGTATTCGGAAAGTACTTTTCAGTCTAAAACAACAACAATAAATGATTAAGTCATCAGTACTCTTATTATTACACCCTTATTTATGAGAGATATAAGATGATTCGTCAAGTGTTGGTGGAAAAATAAACAATAAAGCTCTATAGAATGTGCTTTTAATAATTTTATGCGATAAGGGAATTATAGGATAAATGAAACTAGCTTACTTTTACTCGCACAACTGACATAACCTCAATACTAAAACCCGCAATCATTTCAGCATCAGGGTAATAAGTGAGATTCACCCTTTGCCCTTGTAAACTTTGGTAAAGCTTTTTTCGTTTGTATTTAAAAGGAACGTCAATATTATCCAGCATTAGTGTATTAAGTATCCAGTCATCACGCTCGCGTTGTACATGCGAAGTCACTTTCATATTTTCACTATGGATTAGCTTATCGTGTTTTTTAACAAGTTTCTGGGCAGCATTTTTACTTGTAAGTGTTTTTTTGATTATAGAAGGCATAAATTTGATCTATGTATGGTAAAAAACAGATTATGCTAGTATCTCAAGAAATAGACTTTTAAAATAGCGCAATAATTGAAATTCACTTAAATGAACTTCCTAGCTTTTCAGCACAGAGATAAACAGATGACAGAAGCAGAGACATTACTTGTACCTATATTAAAATTTTTATCCTGCGAAACGCCCGATGCATGGATAAATGAAGCGAAGAAAAAAGAAAATTTGCCCATTATTTTACGAGATCATTTAGCATGCGAACTTAAAGCTGGGCAAACTGCTATGTATCTCATTCGAAAATATGCCGTAGATAAAGACAGTAGTAAGGTATTACTTGAATGGTTCGAACCATATGAAGACTTTCTATATCGAAAACGCGGTGATTTAGCGTCACTTGCTAATAAAAATAACTTATCTAAAGCAATTTTACCTAAAAGTAGTAACGCTCAGGGGAAGTCACCCTATAGCCAAGATCTCATTGATAAAATGGTCTTGTTAATAAAAGAAGAACTGCATCACTTTTATCAAGTGTTAGAGATTATGGTTAAGCGAGAAATTCCTTTTGATGGCATTACTGCAGGTCGTTATGCTAAGGGAATGCTAAAACATGTCAAGACTTTTGAACCTGATGCTTTGGTAGATAAGTTAATTATTGGAGCTTATATTGAGGCGCGTTCATGTGAGAGGTTTGCTAAGTTAGCGCCGCATTTAGATGATGATTTGAACAAGTTTTATGTCTCTTTACTTCGCTCGGAAGCTCGTCATTATCAAGATTATCTGACATTAGCAGGACAGGTCGCAGGTAAAGATATTAGTGAGCGGGTCGCGTATTTTGCCAAGGTTGAAGCTGATTTAATCTCATCACCGGATGAAGACTTTAAATTCCACTCTGGAACACCCGTTTAATTTACTGATAAAGCTGTTATTGGCATTGCGTTAATTGGAATTATTATAAATATAACAGGCAGCTTAAGTTGTCCGTTATATTTTAGTTAGGAATAATTGTAAGGCATACAAAGGCATATTAGGTTAAAGGCTGGTTTAGTAACTCAATAGAATTTTTGGATACCTTTAACCAAGCACCTTGCTCATACCAATCACCTAAGACGATGCGTTGAGCTGACTTACCGTTTGCAGAAACTTGATGAACAGCTGGTCTGTGTGTATGGCCATGAATTAACAACTGGCTTTGATATTTTTGCAGACACTCAATCACTTCACTTTCGGTAACATCCATAATCTCTTGTGATTTCACTGAGGTAGCAGATGCACTTTTCTTTCTATAGTTTGCTGCTATTTTTTTACGTACAAATAATGGCAGACTCTTTATCGCTGCTTGCCACCACCAAGAGCGGGATTTTTTTCTAAATACTTGGTAATCAACATCACGAGTACACAAGGTATCGCCGTGCATGATAACGACATGTTGACCATAAAGATCGATAGTATCTACTTCCGGAAGCAGCTTCATTTTTGCTTGTTTGGCGTAACGCTTACCTATTAGAAAATCCCTATTACCGTGAATGTAATAAATTTTTGTACCAGTCTGGCTCAACTTAGTAAGTGCGTCAGCAATAGTTTTAAGGAAAGGACTATCATCATCATCACCAACCCAAGCTTCAAATAAGTCACCAAGGATATATAGCTTTTCAGCTTCAATAGCATCACTTTCTAAAAACCGTAAAAAGCAGGCACTGATGTCAGGCCTGCTTTCGCTAAGGTGTAAATCAGCAATAAAATAAGTTATTGCTGTTTTGTTATTTTCAATCATTGCTGGTTGCTAGCGTTATTCAACGATGGCAGATTCGATTAAAATATCGTCTTTTGGAACGTCACCATGGCCATACATGTTGCCAGTGTCAACTAAAGCCATTTTCTCCACAATGTCCATACCTTCAACAACTTTACCAAAAACGCAATAACCCCAGCCTTGTACTGATTCGCTGGTAAAATCTAAGAAGTTATTATCAGTTAAATTAATGAAGAATTGTGCAGAAGCTGAATGTGGTTCTTGAGTTCTAGCCATTGCTAATGTGCCGTGACTATTACTTAAACCGTTGTTTGCTTCATTCTTAATGCTCGCGCGTGTTTCTTTTTCATCTAAGCCAGGAGCAAAACCACCACCTTGTGCCATAAAACCTTTAATAACACGATGGAAAATGGTGCCATTGTAATGTCCTTCTTCTACATACTGCTGGAAGTTTTTTGCCGTTTCAGGAGCATTTTCAAAGTCTAATTCAATTTTAATATCGCCAAGGCTTGTTTTTAGTGTGATCATAATTGTCTCTATTTAAGTTCTCATAAATTAATTGCCATAATTGTACGCTAACTTGCTATAAAGTGCATTATAGCAATTACATCAATATACCCCTGTCTCTTATACACATCTCCGAGCCCACGAGACCGTACTAGATCT
>CAJXRC010000286.1 GCA_913058405.1 uncultured Colwellia sp.
ACTTGAAGATGCGTGTTTCAGGACGCTTGAGCGATTCATGATCAAGGCGTCTCATTTTATTAAGGGTTATTCAGGAGAATATGCTCCTGCATTCTCTAATAAGCTACAACCATGTAACGTCCTTAAAAAGAGGCAAAAAAGAACATTATTTGTTCAAATGTCCCCACTGGGCAGGTTTAGAACAGTTTTATGCTGCGTTATTGATTTAGACAAGGGAATAATCATTCTCTTCAATCAATGCCTTGCCTAAAAGCTTTTCTAATTCCAGCTAAAACCTGCATCTACAGGTAGTATGGGTATACGCATCAAGCGAAATATTTCTGCTTATTTGAAGGATATTGAAAAGGAGGTAATAAAGTGAGTAAAGACAAACTAGACGTTGTGATACTTGATAAAGATGTTAAAAAAAAGGGTGATGATACCGCGATAGTCAAGAGCAATAAATCGACTCAAAACTCGACAGAAGCAGGCGTATCTCAACAGTTTTTAAAACTTGCGAAACGGTTTGTTATCGACGGGGCTATGTTGCCTGAAGAAAAACAAATGCTTATTGAAGATCGCACTATCAAGCGAGCTAGGTTGAATCAATTACGCAAGCAGCAAAATATTGAAAATATTATGCAAAAAACCCTTAGTTACTGTTCCAATGTTGAATTTGGGCAAAAAACAGATCATGACTGGTTCAGTCGCTATATTGCGTTATCTGAAGACGTTAGTAATCCCACCATGCAAGATTTATGGGCAAAAATTTTAGCTGGTGAACTGTCTAAACCAGGCTCTTTTTCTTTTAAGGCATTACAAGTTTTTCGAGATATGAGTATTTATGATGCAAAATTATTAGCAAAGGCTTGCTCATTAGCGATAAAAGATCCAAATAAAAAAAATATACGTTTAATTACCGGAGCCTATCAACAACCAGGTCTATTTAATTTTTTCTCTAAACAGCGACAACAATATTGTAATTTGAGCCAATATGGTTTGAATTACGCGGACTTGTTAGCTTTATCTGAAAGTCATCTTATCTATTTGCAAGAAAGTGAGTCGAGCTTAATCACTAAAGATGAAGTGCTACAATTTACCTTTAGTGGTTTAGCATTAAAGTTAACGGCAAAAAAATCGAATGTTTGTTTGCAATTTTATAAATTTACTCCGTTGGGGGCTGAACTTGCTCACCTTATTAGCGACAAGAGTAATAATGAATTTTTTGATCATTTAAAAAATATGTTAACGCATTATTTTGTTGTGAATAGTGATTAATAGCAGCATTACAACGTTAATTGGCATCTGTCTGATTGTAGAGAGGGGAATCTTAAGCTTGCTTCCTTAGGTGTAATTTACTAATGTTATATTATATCAATTGTGATATTATCTCACTTTGATGACCAAAACTGGTCAGTTAGCAGCAAATTAATCTAGATTCTCGGAACAAATATGTTAGATAGAATAGGCATTACAGCAACTTCCTTATGTGCACTACATTGCATATTATTACCTATTTTACTGCCTATGTTACCTTTGCTTGGTTTAAGCTTTCTAGCAGATCATGCTTGGGAACATGTTTTTCTTCTTATGACTGCTGCCCTTGGTACCATCGCACTATTTTCTGGCTTTAAACGTTATCATAGACGTTTGTATCCTTTTTACTTATTGTATTTAGGTGTGGCTTTATACTGGATTAAGCACGATTTTTCTCAAGCATTAGAACCGTTTTTTATTATTGGTGGCGCGAGTCTTATTATTGCTGCACATTTCATCAACATTAAATTATGCAATAGCTGTAAACAATGTGATGATGAAGCTTGCAGTAGCTAACTTTCTTATCGAAAGTTAGCTACTCGTTCATTTAATTTCTTTTTGTACCCTTTGGTTCATCCATTAATTCAATTGGTACTACTTATCAAATTCCTTCAGTTTTCTCGTTAAAGTATTTCTTCCCCAGCCCAATTTTTTAGCTGCGTCTTGTTTATGTCCTTGGGTAAATATTAAGGCACGCTCAAGCATTATTTTTTCAAACTCAATTTGTGCGTAATCTAGAATGGCATCCTTTCCTTGTGCTAATTCTTGATCCATCCATTGACTAAGTACGTCTTGCCAAGCATTGGAATCGTTCTTTGAAGGTGTTGATTTATCAATTAATTCATTTGGTAAATCTTCAATAAGAATTTCTTGACCACTCGCCATTACCGTTAGAAAACGGCAAATATTTTCTAACTGCCTAACGTTTCCTGGCCAATGGCAGTTATTAAGAAAGTTACTGGCTTTTTTGCTTAAGGTTTTCACCTCAACACTTAACTCATTTGCCGCTTGTGTTAAAAAATGTTGGCTCAGTTGTGGAATATCTTCCTTGCGTTCTCTTAGGCTAGGTAAATGAATTCGAATAACATTGAGACGATGAAATAAATCTTCCCTAAACTCACCTTTGTTGACACGATCTTCAAGATGCTGATGAGTAGCTGCAATAATTCGAACATCTACTTGAACAGGTAAGTGCCCGCCAACACGATACACTTGACCATCCGAAAGCACACGTAATAGGCGTGTTTGAATATCTAATGGCATATCGCCAATTTCGTCTAGGAATAAAGTCCCTCCATGTGCTTGTTCAAAGCGACCTTGTCGGACTGAATTAGCACCAGTAAAAGCGCCTTTTTCATGACCAAATAATTCAGATTCTATTAAGTCTTTTGGAATAGCAGCCATATTTAATGGAATAAAGGGTTCATTTACTCGAGGGCTATGGGAGTGCAGTGCTTGGGCAACTAATTCCTTACCTGTGCCCGATTCACCATTAATGAGCACACTGATACTTGAGCGAGATAAGCGACCAATTGCACGAAATACTTCTTGCATGGCTGGCGCTTCACCAATTAAACCAACGGCTGCAGGTATAACTTTTTGATTTTTGTTTTTCTCATTTTGCTCTCTTGCATGTGTGAGAGCACGTTTACTCAGATTGATGGCTTCATCAATATCAAATGGTTTAGGTAAATATTCAAATGCACCACCTTGGTACGCATTAACAGCACTGTCTAAATCTGAGTGAGCAGTCATAATTATCACAGGGATATGGGAGTGTTGCTTGCTCAACCTTTTTAATAACTCCATTCCATCAATGTTTGGCATACGAATATCAGAAATAATGACTTCCGGCTGACCATGATCTAATGCAATCAATAAATTTTCTGCACTCTCAAAAGCAGCACAACTTATATTTTCATTAGCAAAAGCTTTCTCAAGTACCCACCTAATTGAGCTATCGTCGTCGACTATCCAGACTTGTTCGGTGATCATATTGTACTCTCTTGTGATAAAGGTGCTTGATTTAAGGGTTGTTGTTTCAATGGCAGTAGAATCGTAAATTCAGTATGACCAGGGCGGCTATGGCACGATAACTTACCTTGATGTTGGTTTATTAAGGTTTGTGAAATAGATAAACCTAATCCTGTACCATTAGAGCGGCCAGAAACCATAGGATAAAAAAGTGTGTCTTGAATTTTACTGGGAATTCCAGGTCCGTTATCAATAATACTAATTTCAATCGCTAATTTTATTCGCTTACCATGAATGGTTTTATTACTAGCAATTCGAGTTCTTAGCGTGATGTTGTGTGTTTCATCAATGGCTTGAATGGCATTGTTAACAATATTAAGTACAGCTTGTTGCAGTTTTTCTTGATCGCATTCTACAGCTGGTAGAGAAGGATCATAATCGCGTAATAAATGAATTTTTTGCGCATTTGAGTAACTAACCAACTGACATACTTTCTCAAGTATCCCGTGAACATTTTGTGCTTGCATTTGTGGTAGTTGGTTTGGACCGAGTAAACGATCAACTAGGTTAGTTAATCTATCCGCTTGTTCAATAATCATGCTGGTATATTCTTGTTGCTCGCTACTCACTTCTTTACTGAGCAATTGTGCTGCGCCTCGAAGCCCACCAAGCGGATTTTTAATTTCGTGTGCTAGACCTTTAATTAGATCACGTGCAGCAAGCCATTGTTGATGCTGGAAAACTTCTAAGCTAATTTGTTTTTGCTGATCTATTTGTTTGAACTCAAGTAATACATGTGGAGCTCTTTCAAACTCAACCGACGAAGCTGTTACTTCTGCAGTAAATCGATGACTTTCATTGAGTTCAACAACGATGTCGCAATCAGTAAACTCTTGACCCGTGGCGAGCAGCTGCAGTAAACGGGCTTGATTAATACTGGTATTAGCAAAAATAATTTCAGATTCTGTATTGTATAAACGATATAGGCTTTTATTTAGCAGCGCTTCCGCTGCTGGGTTCACATAAACGATGGCGAGTTTTTCATTAAGAATAATTACAGCAGTCACCAATTGATTGGCGAGTGATTGCTGATAAGACAACTTGTGATCTTGTATATAACTACGGCTATTCATAAAAACCCTTAGGAAGATAATTCCATGCACCGTTTTGGTGCGTGCAATTTTAGTTTACTAAAGAAAGGTTTTATTTGCAGTGTTAATTTTACTTGGCAACAAGGTGCTAAGTCTTCTATACCTCTTTGTTACTGGGCGATAAAAGTAATAGATGTTAACTTAGTTTGTTGAAGCTCTATGCATATAAAACGTTACTGATGCTGAAGATGCAATAACCTTGCCTTGTTCATCAAGTAGTAACATTTTTATTTTGTGTTCGCCTCTATCGATATCTCGCAGCGAAAACATAGAGTGTGTTTGTGGTTTTTGATGGGGTTTTCCGTCTAGAACTAATTGTACTTCCAAGCCAGGCTTAAATCTCGGTTTGATACCGCCGCCAATGTATATAGAGCCAGTGTTATCACGAATTGTGGCATTGTTTTTAGGTGTATCTATAACTATTTCGTATTCTTCTATCGCTTCTTGGGGAGTGATATCGAGTACTGCAGTATCAATGGAGGTACTTGATTGAATAATATTACCAGGTTTAGTTTTTACCTCTTCAGCACCAGGCATGGGAGAGTCAGAAAAAACTAATACACCACTTTCATTACGCCATACATAAATTTTGGCTGTTTTTGGGTGCACGGGAGCAGCTAAGGTGATGCCTAATAGTATAAATAATAATAACTTGATCATAGTTCCTTATATTTCCCTGTGCTTTGGGTGGTCAATATTCACATCATTCCATAATGTAGGTTAATTTAAGTATATATCTATACTTTATACAAAAAAATGTTTTTTAATAGTTATTCTATTAATAAGTGATTTTTGTCAGTGGTAAGTAAATTAATCATTATTGTTTACTTTGTTTTTTAACCATAAAAAAAGCCCACCTAAGTGGACTTTTTATTTATCGCGGAGCGCTTCAAATCGAAGCTAAGCGATATTAAACGCTGTAATAAAGGTCAAACTCAACAGGGTGAGTTGTCATGTTTACAAGTTGAGCTTCTTCACGTTTAATAGCGATGTATGCATCAATCATGTCTTTATCCATAACACCACCAGCTGTTAAGAATTCATAATCTGCTTCTAAACTATCAAGTGCGTCATCAAGTGATGTAGCTACTTGAGGGATAGATGCTGCTTCTTCAGCTGGTAAGTCGTATAAATCTTTATCCATCGCATCACCAGGGTGAGTTTTGTTTTTAATACCGTCAAGACCGGCCATTAATAATGCAGAGAAAGCTAAATAAGGGTTACACGCTGGATCAGGGAAACGCGCTTCAATACGCATTGCTTTTGGCGATGGTACTAGTGGAATACGAATTGATGCAGAGCGGTTACGTGCAGAGTATGCAAGCATAACAGGTGCTTCAAAATGTGGAACTAAACG
>CAJXRC010000287.1 GCA_913058405.1 uncultured Colwellia sp.
ATCTACACTATCCTCTTCGTCGGCAGCGTCAGATGTGTATAAGAGACAGATTTTCCTGATGCTGAAGTTGATGCAGTCGATTTATCACTCGATGCATTAAATGTTGCAGAAATGAATATTGAAAACCATGGTTTAAGTGAACAAGTTATTCCAATTCAATCTGATGTTTTTTCTGGGGTTATTGCACAAAAATATGATTTAATTGTGTCTAACCCTCCTTATGTTGATCAAGAAGATATTGATAGCTTACCGGCGGAGTTTACCCATGAACCTGAAATGGGCTTGGGCTGTGGTGAAGACGGTTTAGATATTGTTAGAGTTATCTTGGCAGAGAGTGCATTGCACCTCAATGATGATGGCGTACTCATTTGCGAAGTGGGTAACTCACAATATCATGTTGAAGTTCTCTACCCAGAGGTCGATTTTACTTGGTTGACCTTTGAACGCGGTGGTCATGGTGTCTTTATGCTAAATAAAGCGCAGTTAGAGCAACATGCAGAAACTTTTTTAGCTGCACTTAAAACAGCATGAACGTATAAAATAAAAGTAAGCTAAGTAATAACATCTATCTAAGCTGATAGTGAAAAATTAGTTAGTATAAAAAATAGCGGATACAAAAATAAAGTGTATCTGTAGCTTTAAAAATTAAATTAATAGGCGGTAATGTTCAATGTCAGGTAATACCTTCGGAAAATTATTCACAGTCACCTCATTTGGTGAAAGTCATGGATTAGGATTAGGCGCCATTATCGATGGTTGCCCACCAGGGCTTGAGTTAACTGAAGCTGACTTACAAATTGATTTAGACAGACGTCGCCCTGGCACCTCTCGATATACTACTGCTCGCAGAGAAGCGGATGAAGTAAAAATTCTTTCAGGTGTATTTGAAGGGAAAACCACAGGCACGCCTATTGGTTTAATGATTGAAAATACCGACCAACGTTCAAAAGACTATGGCAACATTGCTGATAGTTTCCGTCCGGGTCACGCAGATTACACTTACTGGCAAAAATACGGATTACGTGACTATCGTGGTGGTGGACGTTCTTCTGCTCGTGAAACAGCAATGCGTGTTGCAGCAGGCGCCATAGCAAAAAAATATCTTGCTGAAAAATTTGGCATGACCATTCAAGCTTGTGTTACTCAAATTGGCGATATTGTTGCCAGTGGTCCGAAGGGGACTCCATTTGACGTTAACACGGTTGATTGGTCGAGCGTTGAAGATAATCCTTTCTTCTTTCCGGATGAAACTAAAATTGAACAACTTGGTGAATACCTTCGTGACATCATCAAGGAAAAAGACTCTATTGGCGCTAAAGTGACAGTTGTCGCTACTAACGTACCTGTTGGCTTAGGCGAGCCTATCTTTGACCGTTTAGATGCTGATATCGCTCATGGTTTAATGAGTATCAATGCGGTAAAAGGTGTTGAGGTCGGTGATGGTTTTGCCGTAGTTAATCAAAAAGGCTCAGAACATAGAGATGAGCTTACTCCTGAAGGTTTTTCAACAAACCATTCAGGCGGTGTTTTAGGTGGTATTTCATCAGGTCAGCAAATTATTGCTCATTTGGCGCTTAAACCGACTTCAAGCATTGGCGTAAGTGGTAAAACAGTTAATTTAACGGGCGAAGCGACGGACATCATCACTAAAGGTCGTCATGACCCTTGTGTTGGTATTCGTGCAGTACCTATTGCTGAAGCAATGTTAGCGTTGACTTTAATGGATCACTTCCTGCGTCATCGTGGGCAAAATGCTGATGTTCATTGTAATACACCTGATATTGAAGCATAAATAATAACAGTCTTTAATTTAGTGAATAATACCAATCGAATTAATTTATTGGTCAGCTTAGAGCTACGTTAGCGAGCTTAAAACAAGCAAAATGAGTTAATTATAGTTACTCTATATTTCATTTGTATTGTGATGTTATTAGTTTGCTAATGAGCTTCCAAAGGACGAGTACCTAATAAAAGGTAAAGGTTTACATGCCACGTTCTTGATTTTGACAAGGACGCTGCATGGATGCAGCTTATTAGAGAATGCAGGAGCATATTTTCCTGAATAACCATTCTCTTCAATCAATGCTTTGCCTCTAAGTCTTTTAATTCTCGCTAAGTGCTCAATAAACTAGTACGATTGGTATGAGTCTTCAGCTTTCTCATTAACCCCTTGTATTAGTTGCTTTTATTTTCATCTTAAGGCTCATACGCTTGATTCCTTTCAACATGATGTTTGTTCGATTATCTTCGAGTTACTTTTTTTATTTTGCCCTGCTAGGTTTAATTTCCCCTTACTTGGCCATTTTCCTTGACGGACAAGGCTTTAACTCTCGCCAAGTCGGTGAAATTCTTGCCATTATGACTGCAACAAAAATTGTTGCACCAAGTTTGTGGGCAACATTTGCAGATAAATCAGCACGACCTCTATTTATTATACGACTCGGTGCTTTGTTAGCGCTGGTTAGTTTTAGCTTACTTTATTGGTTCAGTCAGTATTGGCCGATCACCTTTTGTCTCGCGCTTTTTACCTTATTTTGGACTGCAATTCTACCGCAACTGGAAGTGCACACGTTAAATTCAACTAAGCAAAGCAGTAAAATCTATGCACGTATTCGCTTATGGGGAAGCTTGGGCTTCATCGTATTAGCAGTAGTGGCAGGTGAGGCAATAAGTCGCTTAGGTTATCAAGTGTTTACCAGCTTAGGTGTTATTATATTGGTCGGTCTATTTATCAGCACTTTGTTACTAACGCCTAAAAAAGGGGGAAAGTTAAATAAAGGCAAAACCAATGCTCCTGAACCCATTGTTAATAAACTCATTGATGGTCGTTTTATAAGCTTCTTTATCGCAGGTTTATTATTACAAATCAGCTTTGCGCCTTATTATGGTTTTTTTGCCTTGTTTTTACGTGACTTTGACTACTCTGGCGTGGCCGTTGGTTTATTCATTGCTTTGGGCGCTGTAGCTGAAATTATTGCATTTATCTATATGGGCTCATTGTTTAAACGCTTCACTTTGAACTCATTATTAGTTTTTAGTTTAGCCATTACCGCCTTGCGTTGGTTTTTGATGCCTGTACTTGCCGATTCAGGACTCTGGCTTGCAATAAATCAATTAAGTCACGCTGCTAGTTTTGCTATTTACCATAGTGCGAGTATGAAGTTTATTTCTTCGCACTTTACTAAGAGTCAGCAAAGTAGAGGGCAGGGGGTCTATTTAGGTGGCGTATATGGTGTTGGCGGTGCTGTTGGCGCTTATATTACAGGATTACTTTGGCTAGGCGGAGAAGGGGCGAGTAATGCGTTCATCATGGCTGGCACTAGTGCGTTACTGGGTGCAATCATTATGGTTTTTAGTAAAAAATAATGGCGACATTCTTTTAGCTACACCAAATTGCAGTATAATATCTCACATTGATAAATTATAAATAAGGAAGACTTACAGATGAAACATATTTTAGTGAAAAAAATTGCTTCTACAATTGTTATTGCATTGGCCGTTGTCACTACATGGCAGGTTTCTGCTAAAGATATTAGTCAAACCGAATTGCAACAGGTTATGAAAAGTGATCACCAAGTTGTGGTACTTGATGTCAGAACTGTAGAAGAGTTTGAAGATGGACATATACCTAGCGCTGTTAACATCCCACATAAAGAACTTGAGGCGCGATTAGCTGAGTTATCTGGTGCCAAGAATACACAAGTCGTTATTTATTGCCGTTCTGGTAGAAGGGCAGAGGTTGCTAGACAAGTACTTGAAAAAAGTGGCTTCAATCAGTTAGACCATTTATCAGGAGACTTTAATGAATGGAGCAGTAACAAGCTGCCGATAATTAAAGTGAAATAAAAGCTGATAATTACTTGAAGCGAATAAAAAGCCACACGCTTTATTTACTGACTTTAATAAAACATGTGGCCTTTTTGTATTCATAAAGCTTTAAAGTTAACTTCGAGAATTAAGCGCAAGCGTTAAGCCGTGCAATAGCTAAGCGATATATGCTTTTACTGGTGACCAAACAGCCAGCTCGTTGCCGCTAGGCTCAGTAAAATGAAAGCGTCGTCCGCCAGGAAAAGAAAAAATAGCTTGGCTAATAACACCACCTGCCTTTTTCACGCGTTGTTCGGTAGCCTCTAAATCGTCACTGAGTAATACCAAGAGACAAGCGCCGTTCTCTGTTCTTGATACCAATTCCGATAAAAAGAAGCCACCTTCAATGCCTGAATTGCTAAAGGCTGTGTACTCTTCACCATAATCAATGAATGACCAGGCAAAAGCAGTTTCAAAAAAAGCTTTGGTTGCTGGAATATTTTGTGCGGGTAACTCTACATAATTAATCACTTCGCGGGGTGCCATAGATGAACCCTCCTATTTATACCCACTATAGCTCGATGTTTTAGTTTGTTTTTCGTTGCTAATACAGGTAATACTATTGATTTTAGCCAAAATTATTTTTCAGCACTTTGATTCTTTGCTGCTGTATTAATATACATCTTTCATGTTATGAGGTTATTATTATTTTTATTGCCATAAATATCAAGGTTATACCGCCTACAAACTCAGCCTTACTCTCTAACCATGTGCCACCTTTAGTACCAACTAATACACCGAGCCAACTAAAAGTAAAAGTAATTGTGCCAATAATAAAACAAGCGATGAACGGGTTAACGGGCATAAGTGTTAAACTAAATCCTGCTGCCATTGCATCAATACTGGTAGCGATAGCTAGGATTAGCAAAATTCGATGAGTGATCTTACTTATATCTTCTTCTATTCCTTCAGAGAATGAATCAAAAATCATTTTGGCGCCGATGAGGAAAAGTAATATAAAAGCAATCCAAGGTGTATATGATTCAGCCCAACTTAATATCCCTTTCCCACCAAGGTAACCCATTATTGGCATGACTCCTTGAAAAAATCCAAAATACAGAGCAACAATGAGACCTAATGGGGCGACTTTGCTGTGTTGTTTGGTAGCTCCTAAACCGATAGAAACGGCAAAGGCATCCATGCTTAATGCAATAGCGAGAATAATGACTTCTGTCATGTGAGATGTCCTAAATTAAAAAGTTAACACTGTGATTAATGCGTTAGGCTATTGATGAGCTGTTCTGACAATAAACAAAATACTTAAAACTGCACATTTAAAAAGCTTTATTTAGCCACTTGTCAGGGATATTGTTTGTTTTCTTAAGCAGTGATGAAGAGTCTTTAATTTGTGCCAGGCTTAGTCGCTATTATTTGATAGTTTTTTTCTAGCTTAAGTTGACAATTATCACTAAAAATCACTTTAATTATACCAAATACTTACCACAATGGTTGATGGCTGAAAGGAACCACCACTTTGAGATTGGGTGATATTATCAATTTTAATATTTGGTTGTGTCGCTAACCAAAGGTTAATTTCACCTTCTAAACCGTGATCTGTTGCGGTATCTGATTTTGGCAGAAAGCCTACTTTGGGTCGTAAAATCTTAGTAAATATTTTAACTTCCATGAGAGCCCCGTATTTCTATTTACGTTAAATAAACTAACAAGTTAATAAACAACTAAATAATCAATTCAATAACCTTATAAAAAGGTTATGTCAAAAATTAAGATATGTCATTAAAAATGACTATTTAGCAAATATACCCGCTCCACTTGAAGATGCTCGTTTCAGGAAGTCTGAGCGATTCATAATCAAGGCGC
>CAJXRC010000288.1 GCA_913058405.1 uncultured Colwellia sp.
TACGAGATCTAGTACGGTCTCGTGGGCTCGGAGATGTGTATAAGAGACAGTTGTACCGCTAGATCAAAACGCGGGTCAGCTTTATTCGAACTAGACGTTTTCCAAATAATTTCATTTTTTCTATTAATGAAAAATGTTGTTGGAGTTCCCCTAACACCGTAAAGTTGAGCAACTTCCTCTCCCATTACCGCCGTTAAAAAAGAATACCCTCTGCGATGAATTTCATCTTGAGGCAATGCCCCTTCATCTTCATTAAAACTAATTGAGATAAGTTCAACACCTTGTGCTTCATATTTCTTCTGTAGTGCGACTAAGGTTGGTTGTATTTTTTTACAATAAGGACACCAAGTTGCCCAGAAATGTAGAATAATAGGCTTATTAGCATACTGTTCTAAACTAATCACTTCGCCACTTTGAGTTTTTAATTGCCAAGGTTTTGCTGTTTCACTTGCGTTTACTGTAAAGCTGGCCGTCATAAAAAGGCTAACACAAACAATAAGCATGGTTTTAAAAATATGATGCATAGTAGACAGGAGGTATTTAAATGAATGATATTGTAAAAGACCTAGTTTCCACGAAGATATTTCAAAAATAGAAAATTTTTTTCAAAAAATTAACAATCTAGGCAAAAAAAAAGCAAAGAGCTTAGCTCTTTGCTTTTTTATTCAATCATTGTCAGTTTGATTTATTTTTTACGCTGTAGCATCAACACTTGGCGCAGCTTTAGATACCATCACCATAGCAGGTCGAATTAAACGACCATTTAACTCGTAACCTTTTTGCATTACGGCAATAACAGTATTTGGTGCTACACCAGGTACTTCTTGCATTGACATTGCTTGGTGAAGTTCAGGGTTAAAAGGTTGATCTTGTGGATCAACAGCTTTTACACCAAATTTCTCTAAAGAAGTAATTAAACCTTGTAACGTTAATTCAACGCCTTCAATAACACCTTTGTTGCTTTCGTCTTCTTTATCGATGTTTTGAAGCGCTCGCTCCAAGTTATCGACACTTACTAGCATTTCACCCGCAAATTTCTCTAAGGCGAACTTGCGGGCTTTCTCTACATCTTGCGCAGCGCGACGACGAATATTGTCGACTTCTGCTTTAGCACGAATAACTGAATCTTTTTGATCCGCTACTGTAGATTGGGCTGTAGCTAAGGCTAACTCTAATTCGTTAATTCTTTCTTGTTCAGCACTAATCACTTCATGAGCATGCTCATGTTGCTCTTCTACCTGTTCTTCTGCTTGTTTTACGATGTCATCAGCTAATTGCTCTGCAGTTAACTCTTCATTATTGTTCGTTGATTCTGTTGTCATGGAAAGACCTTAATTTTATAACTATTGGTGACATTATGGGGACTCTCTAAAATGATTCAAGCTTGATTTAAAAACAATTTGTAAAAAGTGAACTTTACAAGTGAACAAAATCCAGCGAAACTGCTCCTAACACTAGCAAACTAAGTAAATAACCGTTATGACTCAACACTATAAAACTATTGGCCTTATAGGCAAACCAAATCATGATGGCGCCAGTGCCACAATTCAAACATTGCACAAATATTTATTAGCAAATAAGTATCAAGTCATTGTAGAAGTGTCGGTAGCACAATCGCTTGACATAAAAAAAATGAAAACCGGCACATTAACAGATATTGGTGAACAAGCAGACCTTGCCATTGTTATTGGTGGTGATGGCTACATGCTTGGTGCAGCACGCGTGCTTGCTTGTTTTGATATTGGTGTGATTGGTGTAAACCGCGGTAACTTAGGTTTTTTAACTGATCTTTCGCCTTCTGAAATCATCGAGCCTTTAGAGCAAATATTGGCGGGTAAGTCTCGCAGTGAACAACGTTTCATTATCGAAGCAGAAGTTTATCGCCACGGAAAACTAAAAAGTTCTAATAGCGCAGTTAACGAAGCAGTACTTCATGCAGGTAAAGTGGCCAGCATGATCGAGTTTGAAGTTTATATTGACGGCACCTTTATGTTTAGCCAACGCTCTGATGGCTTAATCATTTCGACACCTACCGGTTCAACTGCTTACTCTATGTCTGCGGGTGGACCTATTTTAACACCCAATTTAAATGCTTTATCATTGGTACCAATGTTTCCGCATACATTAACCAGTCGCCCTATTGTGGTTGATGGTAATAGTGAAATTAAACTCATATTAGCCAACGATAACCACGAAAACTTGCAAGTGAGTTGTGATGGCCATGTTATTTTAACCGTGATGCCTGGTGATGAAGTTATTATCAAAAAGAGTGAATGTAGCATTCGATTAATTCACCCGTTAGATCATGATTACTTTAATGTATTACGAAATAAATTAAGCTGGGGTAACAAGCTTTATTAATCTCTTCATACTACTTAACCCTAAGTGGTAACCAGTATTACTATCAAAAAGTAAGCAAATAGTTTCAAATAAACTTGAATAAAAGCCATTTACTGTATAAATTAACAGTTACTGGTTTTTCACTCATGCTTATTGCCAAAGGTTAACTATGCTACTGCAACTTAACATCCAAAATTTTGCCATTGTCCGTTCATTAGATATTGATTGGCAATCAGGTATGACGACGATTACCGGTGAAACTGGCGCAGGGAAATCAATTGCTATCGATGCGCTGGGATTATGCTTAGGTGATAGGGCAACCACCAATGTAGTTAGACCAAACTGCAAAAAAGCTGATTTAGCCGCCACATTCGAAATAAAGAAAAATAAAATGGCCCGCGCTTGGTTGAAGCAGCATGAACTTGTTTCTGAACATGATAATGAATGTATATTACGCCGTGTTATTTCTGCTGAAGGTCGTTCAAAGTCTTACATCAATGGCAGTCAAGTTCCTTTAGTTCAACTAAAAGAGGTTGGGCAGCTCCTAATTAATATCCATGGTCAGCACGACCACCAGCTTATTGTTAAAGCCAATCAACAATGTCGTTTGCTTGATAACTATGCCAATCACACTCCATTACTGAGTGCAGTAAAACATTATGCCCAACAATGGAATAAGTTAAATAAAGAATTGGACATGCTGCATCAAAGTAAACAACAGCGTGAGGCCGAGCAACAACTCATTCAGTACCAAGTCACTGAACTTGACGAATTTGCCTTACAACCAGATGAATTTGCGACTTTAGAAAAAGATTATAAGCGCCACAGCAATGCGCAAGACTTATTGGACTCAACGCTCAGTACATTACAAAGCTTATCCGAAAATGATAATTTTAATATCTTAGATTCATTAAGAGAATGTAGCGAGAATATTAATTCAATCGCACGTGTTGATAATCAATTAAGCGATGTTGCCACTATTTTATCAGATACCCTGATCCAACTAGATGAAGCAAATAACGATTTAACGCACTATTATCAACAATTAGAATTAGACCCTCAAAGTTATGCAATAATTGAAGAACGCTACTCTACCGCAGTGCAGTTGGCTAAAAAACATCAACTATCGCCTGAAAACTTAGTCAACTTCCACAGTGAGTTAAAACAGCAGCTTGCTTCAATATCAGGTGATGAAACACGCATTAACACTATTATTGAAGAATTGGAGCAAACCAAAATTCACTACAATGAAAGTGCCGAAATTTTATCTGCGTCACGACAAAAATCGGGTAAAAGCCTGAGTAAGTTAATCACTAAAAGCATGCAAGAATTGAATATGCCTCACGGACAATTTGTTATTGCCGTTGAAAATAATAAAAAGCAAGATAGTGGTAAAGACGTTATTAATACCAATGGAATAGATGCTATTAGCTTCCAAGTCAGTATTAACCCGGGACAAGCACTTGAGGCTATGCATAAAGTTGCCTCTGGTGGTGAGTTGTCACGTATTAGCTTGGCAATGCAGGTTATTCTAGCTGATAAGGTAATCACACCAACACTAATATTTGATGAAGTTGATGTAGGTATCAGTGGCCCGACAGCAGCTATGGTAGGTAAAAAACTAAAACAGCTATCTAAAAACACCCAAGTTATTTGTGTCACCCATTTGCCACAAGTGGCATGCAAGGGACATCAGCAACTCTTTGTTAGTAAGTTAACGGATGGCGAACTCACTGAAACCCAAGTAAGTGAACTAAATGAATCTAATCGGGTCAAAGAAATTGCTCGTTTGCTCGCGGGAGATAAAATATCTCAGCACAGTTTAGCGAATGCGCAAGAGCTATTAGCCAGTTAGGCTTATTTACATACTATCGTTTTAGTAAAAAGGGATCTGGTAACAGGTGAACTACATACTTTCATTGAGGTGGTGTAAATAGAGTTTTTTTCACTGATGCAATAAATAGCTTTGAATCCATGCTGGGCTTGGGTATTATCCCTGCTCAAACTTTTAGCCTGTTTTTTTGAGCTACTTAAAGGTAAATAAATTTTATGTATTTTCGCGTTGCCATTATAATCACTGCCCTATCGTTATCTGCTTGTTCTAGTTGGGTTTTCCGTTACGATGTTCCTCAAGGTAATTACCTTGAACAAAAGAGCATTGATAAATTGCAAGTAGGCATGACCAAAGAGCAGGTTAAATTTATATTAGGTAGCCCAGTAGTTGTTGATGCTTTTGATGATGATACTTGGAATTATGTTTACAAGTTAAAGTCTGGTCGAAGCAGAGATTTCGACATGAAAAAACAATTTATCATTAAATTCTCTAATGACAAATTAATCTCGGCTTCGGGTGATTTTAAATTATCTGATAAGTTTAATACGCCTTTCGATGCGCCGACTGTTCAAACAGAACCAGCCAATACGAGCAAGGTTGCTGGAGAGCAAAATGCTGTAGTTAAAAGTAAGACTATAGATGGGAAGTAGATAACAAATATCAATACAAAAAAACGGCTTAAATGCCGTTTTTTTGTTTCTGTTATAAACGAATATATTAAAGCCTATTTATTAGCATCAACTCTTAAAGGATTTACACGGCCACCGGTTGTTTTATCGGCGCGCCCTTCTAACTTAGCTTTTTCAGCTCGACGCTTTCTAACATCCTTAGGATCTGCAATCAGAGGGCGGTACACTTCTATTCTATCGAGATCATTCAAGACTTCCGACAGTTTTACCGCTCTATTCCAGATACCTACTTTATTAACCTTTAAATCAATTTCAGGAAATAAGGCTATAACACCTGATGCAAAAATGGCTTGCTCTACAGTGGAACCTTCTGCAAGTATTAGGGTGAGTATTTTTTGTTTGTGCGGAACACCATAAACAACTTCAATAGTTACTTTATCATCGTTCATTGAACCATCCAATTGACTTAACTCACGGTTATCTGTGGTCATAATTAAACATTAACTCCGTAAATTTCTTTTGCTCGCTGGGTAAAAACCTGCACTAAACTATTACTAAAGTGTCCAAAAACCTTACCAAAAGCTAAAGAAACGAGCTTATTTGAAAACTCATATTCCAGCTCTAGACTAACTTTACAAGCATCATCTGACAAAGGCGTGAGCAACCAATACCCTTCAAGTTTTTTAAAAGGGCCATCAACAAGCGACAAATGAATTTTTTCGTTAGATATTAAAGTGTTTTTAGTAGTAAACCACTTACTCAACCCACCTTTAGAGACAAGTAACGCTGCGGTTACTGACTGCTCATCTTCATCTATAACCCTGTCTCTTATACACATCTCCGAGCCCACGAGACCGTACTAGATCTCG
>CAJXRC010000289.1 GCA_913058405.1 uncultured Colwellia sp.
GATGGACTGTGCCCTCTTTAACTCGGCATGTGCCGCTAGTTCGAGTCATTCTATGGAATGAGCTGGGAGCCACATTAAAATGTGAAACAAAACCTGCTTTATGCAGGTTTTTTTTCGTCTAAAGAAAAGTACCTCTACAATATGGTCACTTAGTACTTTAAAAGATTATCGATAGAGCGATGGACTGTGCCCTCTTTAACTCGGCATGTGCCGCTAGTTCGAGTCATTCTATGTAACGAGCTGGGAGCCACATTAAATGTGAAACGAAACCTGCTTTATGCAGTTAATTTGAGTGATCGCATAACTTTCCGCCTTCGCGGTCCTTTATCAAATAAAAAGTAAAAAAAAACCTTACCAGCATTGCCAGTAAGGTTTTAGTAAATGACTTGGTATTGTTATTTCACAGTAGCCAATTCTTGCTTATTTTCAAAGTTAATGACTAATTTGTCTTTCTTAACGTCAACTTTAGCTGTGCCACCATGAGTTAATTCACCAAAGAGTAACTCATTAGCCAGTGCTTTCTTCAAATGCTCTTGAATTAAGCGAGACATAGGTCTTGCACCCATTGCTTTATCATAGCCATTTTCTGCTAACCACTGTTTAGCTTGTTCAGTTAACTCAAGAGAGACACCTTTATCATCAAGCTGTGCTTGTAACTCGACAATAAATTTGTCTACAACTTGATGAATAACGATGTTATCTAAATGGTTAAACCAAACAATGTTATCTAAACGGTTTCTAAACTCAGGTGAAAAGACTTTATTTATTTCACTTAATGCGTCAAGGCTGTGATCTTGCTGTTTAAAGCCGATAGATTGACGGACAGTTTCTTGCACACCAGCATTAGTTGTTAACACTAAGATAATATTTCTAAAATCAGCCTTACGACCATTATTATCTGTTAACGTACCGTGATCCATAACTTGCAATAAAATGTTATAAACATCTTCATGAGCTTTTTCTATTTCATCCAGCAAGACAACCGCATGAGGGTGTTTTATAACTGCATCAGTTAATAAACCACCTTGTTCATAACCTACATAGCCTGGTGGTGCACCAATAAGCCGACTAACTGCATGTTTTTCCATGTACTCAGACATATCAAAACGTAGCAACTCTATACCTAATATCTTAGCTAGTTGTTGTGTTATTTCTGTTTTACCTACCCCTGTAGGGCCTGCAAATAAGAAAGAGCCAACTGGTTTTTCTTCACTCCCTAGTCCTGCGCGAGATAATCGAATAACAGATGATAACTCATCAATCGCTTGATCTTGACCAAACACAACAAGTTTCAAATTACGGTCAAGATTTTTAAGACCGTCCTTCTCAGTCGATGAGACTGACTTTTCAGGAATTCTCGCCATTTTTGCGACAATGTTCTCAATATCAGTATTATTGATCACTTTTTTACGCTTACTCGGTGCTACAAGTTGTTGCTTAGCACCTGCTTCATCAATAACATCGATCGCTTTGTCAGGAAGAAATCTTTCATTAATATACTTAGCTGACAGTTGAGCTGCTGCATGTAAAGCTTTATTGGTATAACGAATGCCATGATGGCTTTCATATTTCTCTTTTAAGCCTTGCAGTATTTTAGTTGTGTCAGCAACACTTGGCTCTGCAATATCAATTTTTTGGAAACGACGGGCTAATGCTCGGTCTTTTTCAAAAACACTTTGATACTCTTGGTATGTTGTAGAGCCTAAACAACGAATTTTACCTGCAGAAAGTAAAGGTTTAAGTAGGTTAGAAGCATCCATCATACCGCCAGAGGCTGCACCCGCACCTATAATAGTGTGAATTTCATCAATGAAAAGTACTGCATTTTTATCTGCTTCAAGTTCTTTTAGTAATGATTTAAAACGCTTTTCAAAATCGCCACGGTATTTAGTACCCGCGAGTAATGCTCCCATATCTAGAGAATAAATGGTTGCATCCGCTAAAAACTCAGGTACTTGTTTATTCACAATTAAGTTAGCTAGACCTTCAGCAATAGCTGTCTTCCCTACCCCAGCCTCACCAACAAAGAGTGGGTTATTTTTTCTGCGTCGACTCAATACCTGTAAAGTACGTTCGAGTTCATCATCACGACCAATTAGGGGATCAATATTACCTTTGATAGCTTCTTCATTAAGATTTACTGAAAAATTTTCAATAGTGCGAGGCTCTTCTTCGGTTTGCTGATCACCTTCTAGAGTATGCGGTGCATTTTCATCGTCAATCTTGGCAATACCATGAGAGATATAATTAACAATGTCTAAACGACTAATATCTGATTTTTTTAAGATATATGCAGCTTGTGATTCTTGTTCACTAAAAATAGCCACTAATACATTTGAGCCACTGACTTCATTTTTACCTGAAGATTGCACATGAAATACAGCGCGTTGTAAAACCCGTTGAAAACCTAACGTTGGTTGGGTTTCACGCTCATTTTCACTGACGGGGATCGTTGGTGTTGTTTCGCTGATAAAGTCTATTAAACTTTTGCGCAGTTTAGTTAAATCAGCCCCACATGCACCCAGTGCTTCGATGGCTGAGGGGTTATCTAATAGTGCCAATAATAAATGTTCAACAGTCATAAATTCATGGCGAGATTCTTTAGCTTGGCGAAAGGCTAAATTAAGTGATACTTCTAAGTCTTTGTTTAGCATAGCTACTCCAATTTATAACTTTAGGCTTTTTCCATCACACACTTAAGAGGGTGCTGATTTTCAAAAGCGTACTGGACAACTTGTTCTACTTTTGTTTCTGCTATTTCAGCAGTATACGTCCCACAAAGGGCTTTTCCTTTATAATGAATGGTTAACATAATATCCGTTGCTTGCTCTTCGCTTTTATTAAAAAAGTTACACAATACGTCTACAACAAAGTCCATCGGGGTGTAGTCATCATTAAGTAATAAAACATAGTATTTAGCCGGCTCTTCTATCTGTTCTTTAACCGCGTCTTCAACAATGCCTTGTGTGTCAAATAACTCTTTCCAGTTGCTCATATATTTATCTTAGTCTCTACTTTTTACTTTTGCTGTAACTTTTCGTGCAATTAAGCTTAAAAAGATTAAAAAAAAACGCCCAATCCAACTTGACAAATAGATTAAATTACCTACGATACTATAGGTGGCTAATATTTAGTCACATATTGTTGTCTATGCAGTTACTTATGATTTGCTTATGTATGCTTACTCTTTAGAAAGTATGCATGCAAAGATAAGTAAAACACAATTAAATACTAAAGGATATAGAAGGAAGTTGAAGTATGGCACACGGTACAGTTAAATGGTTCAATAACGCAAAAGGTTTTGGCTTTATTCGTCCTGATAGTGGTGGAGAAGATATTTTCGCGCACTATTCAACTATTGAGATGGATGGATATCGAACATTGAAAGCCGGACAAGATGTCGATTACGAACTTAATGATGGCCCTAAAGGTCACCATGCAGCAAGCATCAAATTAGCTAATGACGAATTAGAATAAATAAAAAAACATTGCGCTAGTATGATAAATAAAAACACAGCTATATAGCTGTGTTTTTTATTAAGATTTTTTCGTTAACTGTACCTGACCAATAATTACATATGGTCGATAATACAATCACCAAACGCTGAACAAGAAACTAATGTTGCATCGTCCATAAGTCTTTCAAAGTCATATGTTACTGTTTTAGCTTTAATTGCTCCTGACATGCCTTTAAGCAATAAATCAGCCGCTTCAAACCAACCCATATGTCTTAACATCATTTCTGCAGAAAGAATCACAGAACCAGGGTTTACTTTGTTTTTACCTGCATACTTAGGTGCTGTTCCATGTGTCGCTTCAAATACAGCAACTTCATCACCTAAATTCGCTCCAGGAGCAATACCGATACCGCCAACCTGAGCAGCAAGTGCATCAGATAAGTAATCACCATTTAAGTTTAAAGTAGCGATAACACTATATTCTGCTGGACGTAATAAAACCTGTTGTAACATAGCATCTGCAATCACATCTTTGATTATGATTTCGTTGCCTGTATTAGGGTTTGTTAGTGTGCACCAAGGTCCACCATCAATTAAACTTGCACCGAATTCATCTCGAGCTAGCTCATAACCCCAATCTTTAAAGGCACCCTCTGTGAATTTCATAATATTACCTTTATGAACCAGAGTAACCGAGTCTTTATCGTTATCAATTGCGTATTGAATTGCTTGTCTAACTAAGCGTTGACTGCCTTCTTTTGATACTGGTTTGATACCGATACCACAATTGTCAGTAAAACGGATATTACTAGCGCCCATTTCTTCTGTTAAGAATTCAATGACTGCTTTAGCTTTATCACTGCCTGCTTGATATTCTATACCAGCATAAATATCTTCTGTGTTTTCTCGAAAGATAACCATATCAACTTCAGAAGGTCTTTTTACTGGGCTTGGAACACCAGTAAACCATTGAACAGGACGCTGACATACGTAAAGATCAAGCATTTGTCTTATTGCTACATTCAAAGAACTCATACCACCGCCTACTGGCGTAGTTAGAGGTCCTTTAATAGAAACTTTGTATTCTTGTAACATGGCAAGAGTTTCTTCAGGTAGCCAAGTTTCACTATCATACATAGTAGTCGCTTTTTCACCTGCATAGACTTCCATCCACGCTATTTCTCTTTCACCGGCATACGCTTTAGCAACAGCTGCATTTACAACTTTTAGCATTGGCGGTGTTACATCAACACCGATGCCGTCACCTTCAATAAAAGGGATTATTGGATTATTTGGTACTGATAATTTACCGTCAACAAAGGTAATTTTATCTCCGGTAGTGGGGATGATGATTTGATTAGTCATAGGACGAACTCCACATTAAACAAGTATAAGAAGGTTATTTTACTAAAGTAATTCAAAAAAGGATAAGGCACTAATCACTATTTGGTGATAACCACTATCATTAAAATGAATAAATATAATTTTGACTAAAATATAATATTAAAAATAATCAAAAGCTAAATATTACACCTTAGCTTTTGATTAATTTGGTGCCATTAACTAGCACCATAACTATATATTTATTTTAAATCAATTATTTGACTTAAAGCAATGCAGATAAAATAGTATTCATCGCTTGCGCTTGATACTCAAGCAGGCATATCTGTTCGTAAGAACGAATAGCAGCAATAAGCGTTGTCACAAGTTTTGAGCGTGTCAGCTCTGTTTTAGTTTTGTAATCGTTTATATCGTATTCACGAATAACTTTTTCTTCGGGGATATTTGCGGCTTGGCCCGTACGTAAAATAATGCGAACGCGTTTGTTATTTAGAATGTCTCTGACATGTTTAACCACCTGAAAGCCGGCATCGTCAGTTTCCATCACTACATCAAGGAGGATTATTGCTATGGATTTGCCATATTCATGCAGGCGTTCTTTGGCTTCTTTAGCAGAGTGTGCATGAATAAAGTTTAGCTTGCGATCGTTAACTATCAGGTCGGATAGCGCAAGGCGGGTGACTGTATGGATTTCCTCATCGTCGTCGACGATTAGGATATTCCAATCTTTTCCAAGATGTAGTTCTGTGTCTATTGCATCATCATCTAAAAAGATAAGTTCGTCGTTTTCATAATCCGTTGCCGACATAACCACTCATTTCCTCAATACCTGTCTCTTATACACATCTGACGC
>CAJXRC010000290.1 GCA_913058405.1 uncultured Colwellia sp.
GTGGGCTCGGAGATGTGTATAAGAGACAGTACAATGAGTAATATTTATGAGTACCCCTCTTAATAAAAAAACAGCAAAAGATACTGGTATAGAGCAAAACTTTTCAGCAAAGCAAATTTTATTATCAACAACCGATCTCAAAGGACGGGTAACTTATGCTAACCATGACTTTTGTCAAATCGCTGGTTATTCTCTAGATGAACTCAATGGACATGGGCATAATATTGTGCGACATAGCGATATGCCTAAAGCTGCTTTCTCAGATCTATGGACAACCATAAAATCTGGAAAACCTTGGATGGGTCCTGTGAAGAACAGCTGTAAAAATGGAGATCATTACTGGGTCAACGCTTATGTCACTCCGATCAAAAATAAGTCAGGCAATACTACCGAGTATCAATCAGTTAGAACTAAGCTTGACGAAAAAGTAAAAACTAGAGCCAATAAGCTTTATCAGCAAATAAATACAAATACAGTCCCGTTACTGCAGAAAAAAACTAATTTTGACATGACATTAGTTGTGCAAAACTTATTGTTATTCATTTGTTTATTTATTGCTGCTAGTGCATTGACCAGCTTAATACCATTACTTATTTCTTTACCCTTACTCACATTAACATCGGTGACTTGCTTGCTTTTATTTCGCTGGCGAATCAACTACACCAAACTGATCGCAAAAGCTGAAGTAGTATTTGATAACCCTTTAATGAGTCAACTTTATAGCGGCTCTACTGATAAATTAGGCCATATTGATTTAGCATTGGCGATGCGTAAAGCAGAACTAAATGCGGTTGTAGGCCGAGTGACTGATTTAACCCAAACCCTCAATAATACTGCCCAAGAAACAGCAAGTAACGGCAATAACATTTCTCGGATGCTCGATGAACAAAACCAAGAAATTGAGCAGGTAGCCACTGCAATGGGACAGATGAATGCCGCTATCAATGAAGTCTCTAGCTCTGTCACTGGTGCTACAGATGCTTCAAATCAAGGAAGAGCGATGAGTGAAACGGGTGTTAAAGCAGTCAACAAAACCGTGATTTCTGTTCAGTCTTTGTCAGCTCAATTAGCGAGTGTTGAAAGCGTTATTGAAAAACTTGCCGGGGGTCGACATGATATTGCCGCTATTTCTAATGAAATCAGTTCAATTGCAGATCAAACTAACTTACTTGCCCTCAATGCAGCTATTGAAGCTGCTAGAGCTGGTGAACAAGGTCGTGGTTTTTCAGTTGTTGCCGAAGAGGTACGCGCATTAGCACAACGAACTCAACAATCAACAGAAGAAATCAGTAAAACATTGGCGGCGCTTAATGAAGAGTCATTACAAGCTATAACAGCAATAAATGGTGGTGTAGTCCTGGTTGAAGAATGTGCAGATTTTGCTAAAAACACAGGACAAAGCTTGCAAAACATCAATAAAGAAGTCGATAAAATTTCAGCTATAAATCATCAAGTTGCGGCTTCAATCGAAGAGCAATCAGTGGTTGCCAATCAGGTTAACAAGAATACCAATAGTATAAAAGAAATAGCTAATTTAGGCGTTGAACATGGCAACGAAACGAAGCAACTCAGCCAAAATTTATTGCAAGAATTAACCACTCTACATAATCTAATAATTCAATTTGAAACTTAACAACGAGCATATTTAATTTTAATTGAAAAAAAACAACCTTTGCTCCATAGTGGTCTGACCTGAGAAATAGTAAAGGAATATTTAATGGACAACTTTGATTTTATCATTATTGGAGGCGGATCTGCTGGCTGTGTATTAGCTGACAAGCTATCTGCTTGTGGAAAATATCAAATTTGTTTATTAGAAGCAGGACCTGAGGATAAGCATTGGAGCATTCATATGCCTATCGGGGTCATCGAGTTAATGCAAAACAAAGTACTTAATTGGCAATTTAATTCGGAGCCTGAATCGACTCAAAATAATAGAAAAATATTTAATCCTCGCGGTAGGACATTAGGCGGTAGTAGCTCTATTAACGCTATGTTATATGTTCGTGGACAAAAAGAGGATTATGACCATTGGGCAGCACTTGGTAATGAAGGCTGGTCATTTAATGATGTACTACCATACTTTAGAAGCACTCAACATCAAGAGCGTGGTGAAGATGAATTTCATGGGATAAATGGGCCTTTAAATGTAGCTGATTCCAGCTCAAAACCACCTATTCATGACCACTTTATTTCTTCAGCACAACAAGCTGGATTCCCCTTTAACAATGATTTTAACGGTAAAAATCAAGAGGGAGTTGGTTATTATCAAGTAACCCAAATAAACGGACAACGTTGCAGTGCAGCTAAAGCTTTTTTAACGCCTAATGCTAACCGTTCAAATTTAACCATTATTACAGGTGCACAGGTTCAAAAGTTACTGATTGACGAAAATAAAGTGGCGACAGGTGTTTATTACAAAACAAAAAACAGATACCACAGTATTTTTGCTAATAAAGAAGTGCTATTGAGTGCCGGAGCTTTTAACTCTCCCCAGCTAATGATGCTTTCGGGGCTAGGTCCAAAAAATGAATTGACCAAACATAAAATTCCTTTAGTTCATGAATTATCGGGCGTGGGGCAGAATTTACAAGATCATCCCGACACAGTCATTGTAACTCATCATAAACGTAGTGATTTATTAGCCATTCGCCCCAAAGCTGCTTGGTGGTTGTTCAAACAGACATTAAAATACTTTCCATTATCAATCAAAAAAGGCTCTTCAGAAAGAAAGCGTCGAGGTATCTTAACTTCCGCAGTGGCAGAGTCTGGAGGGTTTATTAAATCAACGCCTGATTTGTCACGACCTGATTTACAATTACATTTTATTCCAGCCGCTTTTGAAGATCACGGGAGAAGTTTAAAAGTATTACTTCATTATGGTATTTCCCTGCATACCTGTTTATTACGTCCTAAAAGTCGTGGTAGCGTGACTTTACATGGCAATAATGCATGCCTACATCCCAGAATATCATTGAATATGCTTGCGCATAAAGATGACCAAAAAGCTATGGTCCAAGCAGTTAAAATTGCCCGTTCAATTTTATCTCAATCGCCACTATCTGAAAGTAATGGTACAGAAATATTTCCTGGTGATGACGTCCAAAGTGATGAAAGTATTTTAGAATTTGTGAAAAACAAAGCAAATACTATTTATCACCCAGTCGGTACGTGCAAAATGGGTAATGATGACATGGCTGTTGTTGATAGCCATTTAAAAGTGTATGGAATTCAACATTTACGAGTTATCGATGCCTCAGTAATGCCAACATTAATTAGTGGTAATACTAATGCACCAACAATTATGATTGCAGCTAAAATTGCCGATGAGATTTTAGCTGAGCACTCATAACCGCTAAAATATTGTAACGAATATCACGTCGTATTTACGAGTGATAGCCAACAAAAAAGGGAAGCATATTGCTTCCCTTTCTTTACTCTAAAAATGCTTCAAAGATACTTTAGCGTTTATAATACCAACTCTAATAAGTTTCTTCCCACTGAGTGGGAGATAACTTAATGGATTTGGTATAACACTAGGTTATCGAATTAAAATTCAAAGTCGTCCGCATCTAATGCCATCATCGACTCCGCACCATTTTCAACACAAGCAGCATGTCCGTTCGCTCTTGGTAAAATACGTTGAAAATAGAAACGTGCTGTTTTAATTTTTGCTTGATAAAAAGCTTCATCATCACAGCCATCTTTAAGCTTATCTTGTGCCACTTTTGCCATTTTCGCCCAAAAATAAGCAAGGGTTAAATAACCTGAGTACATCAAATAATCAACAGAAGCAGCACCAATTTCGTCTGGGTTTTTCATGGCTTTTTCACCGACTTTTTCGGTCATCTTCTGCCAATCACCACCAAAACTCATGATAGGTTGAATGAACTCTTGCATCGCATCGTCATCAGCATTTTCTAGACAGAATTTTGTGACTTCACTACCGAAAGGTTTAAGAATTTTTCCTTTAGAACCTAGTATTTTTCGAGCTAATAAATCTAATGCTTGAATACCTGTAGTGCCTTCATATAAACAGCTAATTTTCGTATCGCGCATGAGTTGCTCCATGCCCCACTCTTTAATGAAGCCGTGTCCACCAAATACTTGCACGCCATGACTAGTACACTCTAAACCTAGCTCAGTAAGGAATGCTTTAGCAATAGGCGTTAATAATGCTAATTTAGATTCTGCCGCTGCTTTTTCTTCTTCACAAGTACCCGCATGGCCAATATCAACTAGCTGTGCTAAATAAGCAATCAGCGCTCGACCCCCTTCTGCAATGGATTTTTGTGTCAATAACATTCGACGAACATCAGGGTGAACTATGATTGCATCTGCCGGTCCTTCAGGATTTTTCACACCTGATAAAGAACGCATTTGTAATCTATCTTTCGCATAAGCTAATGCTCCTTGAAAAGATGCTTCAGCCGCTGCAACCCCTTCAGTAGCAACACCTAAGCGAGCAGCGTTCATAAAGGTAAACATGCAATTTAAGCCACGATTCACCTCACCAATTAAATAGCCTTTAGCGCCATCAAAGTTAATTACACAAGTTGCGTTAGCATTGATCCCCATTTTATGCTCGATAGAGCCACAACTTACGGCGTTACGATCGCTAGTTTCACCCTCATCTGTAACATTGAACTTAGGTACGATAAATAGTGAAATGCCTTTACTGCCTTCAGGAGAGCCTGGAATTCTTGCAATAACTATATGTACAATATTGTCGGATAAATCATGTTCACCCGCAGAGATAAATATTTTAGTACCGGTTAACGAGTAACTACCATCGTCGTTTAGCTCGGCTTTTGTACGCAACATACCTAAATCAGTACCACAATGAGGTTCAGTTAAACACATGGTTCCAGTCCAAGAACCTTCAACTAACTTAGGCATAAACTGATTTTTTTGCTGCTCACTACCGTGTGCTTCAATCGTAGCTAATGCGCCATGACTTAAGCCAGGATACATAGCAAAACTATGGTTAGCGCTAGAGAATAGTTCTTGAATTGCCGTATTTAATGAATGAGGTAAACCTTGACCACCAAAGTCTATATCTTGAGCCAATGTTGGCCAACCACCATCAACATATTGTTGGTAAGCGTCTTTAAAACCATCAGGTGTCGTCACCTCACCATTCGTCCAAGTACAGCCTTGTTCATCACCACTTTGGTTAATTGGGGCAATAACTTGTTCAGTAAACTTTGCTGCTTCACTAACAATGGCATCGACCATATCTAAACTAGCGTCTTCATAACCTAGTTTTTGATAATGGCTATCGCAATCAAGTAATTCTTGCATAACAAACTTAATATCTCTGATCGGCGCTTTATACTCTGGCATGACTTTCTCCAATAATTAACTTTTTTGGCTTAACAAAAGCCAACTGGTCTGAGGTCAGACTTTCAAACAGTTGTTTGATTAAATCACGTTATTAACACTTTTTAAAGTATAAATAGAAAAAGTAGTCATATTTCATTTTAATTGACCAATATTTTTTTGACTTCACTTGCCAATTTACTTAATAAATCCTGTCTCTTATACACATCTGACGCTGCCGACGAAGAGGATAG
>CAJXRC010000291.1 GCA_913058405.1 uncultured Colwellia sp.
GATCTACACTATCCTCTTCGTCGGCAGCGTCAGATGTGTATAAGAGACAGCCGCTAGATATAGCTGTTGATGAGCAAGGTATTGCCATAGGTGTTAAGTTTGTTAAAACTCAACTCGGCTCCCCTGATGCTAATGGTAGACGCAACCCTGAGCCGATCCCCGACAGTACATTTGTCATGGAAGCCGATGCTATTGTTATCGCTTTTGGCTTTTTACCTAGCCCTCCTCAATGGATGATAGACGCTGGCGTAGAATTAGACTCTCGTGGCCGTGTTGTTGCTATGGACAGCTCTGATTTTGCTCTGCAAACAAGCAAAAAAAATGTCTTCGCTGGTGGTGATATGGTGCTTGGCTCTGACTTAGTCGTTACTGCTATTGATCAAGGTCGAAAAGCAGCGATTGGTATATTAGATTACGTAACTCAGTAGTTAACAGTAAGATAAATAATCCACAGTAAAAACTCGAAAAGCTGCACGTTTATAACGTGCAGCTTTTTTATTGTCTCCATGCAGCTGTAAGCTCAATCACAGTAAAGCTCCAACTCACAGAAATTCCTTAAGTATCAATTGGAAACTATTATCGACTTCTCATACGATAAATAATAAACCCAGTCTAATGATAAGGAAAAATATTAGTGACTAAAATTAATCCCAGAGCCCCTGATAAATAACGATAATTTCATCAATAGAAGGCTCAATAGGATTATTCGCTGGTGAACCTGAAGCCAATGCCTGTTCGGCCATCGTATGACAAACCTTAAAAAATTCATCACGCTTAATACCAAACTCTAGTGGCGTTGGTACTGCTAATTCTTCATTCAACGCACGAAGCTCAGTTAATAGTTTCTGATTAGCTTCATCATTATTATCTTGGTCCGTTGCAATACCCATTGCTCTAGCACAATCAGCATAACGTGCTGGTGCAGCAGAAATTGAAAAGGCAGTGACACTAGGCAATAACATCGCATTAGATAAACCATGAGGAACATGAAAAAAAGCACCAATAGGGCGACTCATGCCATGCACTAACGCCACCGATGCACTAGAGAATGCAATACCCGCCAAAGTTGCCCCTAGCATCATGGCTTCACGCGCTTTTTCATCATTACCATTGTTATATACTTTGCGTAAATTTGGCCCTATTAACTTAATTGCGGCAATCGCTTGGCTATCGCTATAGGCATTAGCTTTCTTACTAACATAGGCTTCCATAGCATGTGTTAAGGCATCTATACCCGTATCAGCCGTTGTTCGAGGCGGAAGACTCATCGTTAACTGATAATCAACCAACGCAGCTACCGGCATAAACCCGATACCAACACACAACATTTTCTCGTCATTGGTTTCATCGGTGATAATGGTGAATTTAGTGACTTCAGATCCAGTGCCAGCCGTTGTCGGAATTGCGATAAGAGGTAAACCTTGTTCAGTGACCATGCGTGGAAAACGATAATCCTGCATCACGCCACCATATTTCGCCAAAATAGCAATGGCTTTAGCGCTATCAATTGGGCTGCCTCCACCTAACGCAACAATACAGTCATAATCACCGTTTTTTACTGTCGTAACACCGGTCTGAATAGAGGCTACTGTCGGCTCTGGTACCGTATCGTCAAAAACATCACAAGCTATATCACGCTGTTGTAATACTGCTTGGATAGTATTCGCGTAACCCAGTTTAACCATCATTTTATCAGTAACAATTAAAGCGCGATTACAGTGTAGACTAGCTAATATATTAGGTAATTCAAGACTGGCGCCATAACCAACCTGCATAATGCGTGGCAATATAATTTGCGAAGACATAGCAATAGTTCCTTATTGAAAGTTCTACTATTTAAGATGTGGATATTTAACAATTAAGGTTAACAATACACTAGGGCATAGGCTATTTAATACTCTAACACCAAAAAATAATCAATGAAGCAGTGAGGCCTAATGAAATATCACACTAAATAATTCAATAATGAAGCCGACTCCTTTCACTAGATTCTGCAAGTACCTGCCAAGGTTTATAACTTATCCTATCTTATTCATTGTCTGTCTGAATGGGACTAATGGTCATCCTAAGGTAATGTAATAATTATAGGAAAATCAGGCGATTTAAAAGAAGGTACTTTGTTTAACTTAATGAACTAAGTGGTAATATCAGGTAATTTATATGGTTATTATGCTATTGGATTGAATCAACCATTCATTGAAGGAAGTGTAACTGTAGATAGTGATAAAACAGGTAGTAATTTGAACATTAATTATAGCTATTATTTATAAGGACATTGCTTAAATTCGCACTTTATTCAATCCTTTACACAGTGCCTATATAAAGGATTGGTACTCCAAATCTAGCAATTCGAAAGATTAACTAAGCTCTAACGACTATAAACACAAAAATCTAGAGTATGGATATTCTTTTCATCACTAAACCTAAGGTCACTACTTATTTTTTGCCAACTACCATCGTCATAATTAGGAAATTGAGTATCACCATCAATTGCCGCTTTAATATGAGTGACATATAAACGATCGGCTTTCGGTAAGCAATGCGCATAAATTGCGCCCCCGCCAATTACCATTATCTCTTCAACGCCCTCACTACCGTCACTGCCATCAACTAAAGCCAGTGCTTGCTCCACTGAAGTTACGCTATCAATTCCATTAGCTTGATAACTTTCATCACGAGAAATGACAATATTACGTCGTCCTGGTAAAGGTCTACCAATGGATTCAAACGTTTTACGTCCCATGATAATAGGCTTACCTAAGGTAACCTTTTTGAAATAGGCTAAATCTGCTGGCAAGTGCCAAGGCATGTCATTATCTTTGCCAATTATATTGTTATCAGCCGTCGCAACTATCATTGATAAAATGGTCATACAAAACTCTCAAAATTATTTTCTATATTATCGCTAAAAACAAGACAAAAAAAAGCACTTGTTTATAAAAATAAACAAGTGCTCAATATCAGCAGGTAATGTATGGACGATATTCTACTTCAACATAGTAATTATCATTCACCACTGTAATATTTATATGTTTTGAACCAAAAATAATAACCAATATTTACAATGACCTAGATTATTATAATTTTTTATGACGATTGTTTAATAAAGTTGAAATAAATTCACTAGGCTCTCAACTTCATTTTAAAATAGAAAGTGATTAATAAATACTTAGCTCAGATGACAGCTTTAGAGCAGCTTTCACTTAAGTTAATTAATACTCCATCCCTTAGTGAGTATACTTGGTCAGCCATATTAATTGTTTCTTGCCTATGAGCAATCATGATTTTTGTAATGGGTAAATGTTGAATCTGTTCACTAATATTCGTTTCATTGTCTTTGTCTAAATGGCTAGTCGCTTCATCCATAAATAACACACAAGGCGATTGATACAAAGCGCGAGCGAGTAGTAATCGCTGAATTTGACCACCAGATAAATTAGATCCCATATCCCCTACAAGAGAGTTATAACCCATCGTCATTTTATTGATATCATCATGAATGACAGCTAGCTGAGCACATTGTTCTATTTTTAAATAATTTGACTGAGGATCAAAAAAACTAATATTATCAGCAATAGAGCCAGCTAGGAGCGTATCATCTTGCATTACAGCCGCTATTTTCTTACGGTAATTTTTAAGCCCAATCTGAGTAATATCTTTACCATCAAGCAGCACTTTACCTGAAGAGGGTTGTAATAAACCAAGCATAATTTTCATTAGGGTTGTTTTACCGGATCCTGACGGACCAGTGATAGCAATTGACTCTCCAGCATTTAATGACAAGTTAACATTATTTAATATTGGCGATTGTTCATCACTATAGCTAAAACAGATATTTTCCAACATTAGTTGCCCCTTTGGTTCATCAGTAAAAGTTGCTTCACCTTCTCGGTTAGCTTCTTGCTTTGTTAAGGCAATATCTGCAATACGGTCAAGGTGTAAACGCATCATTTTAAATTGAATTATTTGTTCAATTAAATTCGCAAATCTCTCCGTTAATTGGCCTTTATAGGCGATAAAAGCCAATACCATACCTACTGACAAACTATTAGCCATTACCATTAAGGCGGCAAAATAAATTACCAATACATTTTCTAAACCAAACAAGAGTTTATTGAAAGACTCAAAACTAATATTTAAACGACCTAAACGGATTTCACTATTAATGACTTCAGCATAACGATTTTGCCAAATACCTTGACGTTGTGATTCATTGCCAAAGAGCTTGATGGTTTGCATACCACGAATATTCTCTAAAAAATTTGACTGCTCTTTGGCAGAACTCTGAATCATCTCTTCAGTGGCTTGATGCAACGGTCGATATAAAGCTAAACGCACTATGGTATATAATACTATTGCACAAAGTACCACAGCAGTGAGTTTCAAAGAATATAGCGCCATCATTATTAAAACGGTAATAGACATAACTCCATCGACTAACGTTTCAACAAAACCTGTGGTTATACGCTCCCGTATTTGAGCAAGAGAACCAAAACGAGAAACAATGTCCCCTATATGTCGAGACTCAAAATAGTTCATTGGCAAGCGTAATAAATGCCTAAGTAAGTTCACGCCCATCTGCATATTAAGTAAGCTAGAAAGGCGTAATATCAACCAACTACGCACAGCATTAGTCACCACAGATATAATAGCAATTAATGCAAAACCGATTGCTAATACGGTAAGCAAAGGTTTATCAAAACTGATTAAAACCTCGTCCACAACCCATTGCATATAATACGGGGTCATTAAGACAAATAATTGTAAAACAACAGACAAAACAATCAGTTTTACCAACCCAGCCTTTAAGCCTGACATTGAACTCCACAATTGAGTAAGTTTCATTTGGCTTTGTTCTTGTTTTACTTCAAACTTATTGGTTGGTGTTAACTCCAAACAAATGCCAGTAAAATGTTTACTAAATCCTTCGGTATTTAGAGTGCGTTTTCCAACGGCAGGGTCATTAATGGAAAATTTGGCTGATTGCCCTTTGCCTGCTACTTTTGTTAAGACAACAAAGTGATTTAAATCCCAATGTAAAATGCAAGGCGTAGCGAGTTTATGCGCTTCATCTATAGGACATTGTAATGCTCGACTAGCTAACCCTAAACTATCACCTAACTCAATGAGTTGTTGAAGGTTCATACCTTTCAGACTGGCAGGAAATCGCTTTCGCATAGCTGGCATATCAAGCTGATGACCATGATAACTTGCCACCATAGCCATAGAGGCGAGGCCGCATTCTGCTATTTCAGATTGAAGGATAAGAGGGGTTACTTTAACAATCGAAAAATTCAAGTTTTGGGGTTGTGATAATGTTGACATATATTTTTTAACTTATGGTAAGCAGTTAATAGCAACCACAATTATTTTTTCAAATAAAACGGTTTAAAAACATAAGAAGCAACTGCGTAGGAGCAACCGATACCAATTGCCATAATTGGTAATAATTGAATTTCAGTTGCCTTTAATACTGTCTCTTATACACATCTGACGCTGCCGACGAAGAGGATAGTGTAGATC
>CAJXRC010000292.1 GCA_913058405.1 uncultured Colwellia sp.
CCGATTGGGTTTTGCTGGCGGCCCATTTGGTAATAAACAGGGTCAAGCCAACAAACAACACAAACATGCCAATGGCCGTCCAGTTGGTCGCTTGTTGGGCAGCCTGACCAAAATCACCGCCAGCGGCCATTGCACCCATGGGCAACAGTGACAGTAGGCTGAGTAAGCCCAAACCCAGTGAGGAGATGCGACTCATGATTGCACCTCATTGACCACACGGCGGGTCAGCTCATCAAAGCGGCTGTTGGCATACCAGACATACACGCCAGACAGTACAAAGGCCGACAAAATCACCGCCACGCCCAACGGCATGCCCACAGTGGTGACACCGCCCGATAGCGATTGGCTTAAGGTCTCTGGTGACAGCGCAACCAGTAACACAAAGCCAAAATAAATCACCAATTGAATGATGGTGAGTGTCCAGCCCAAGCGCACTTTTTGTCGAACCAAGGTCTTAAAGCCTTGATCATTTAAAATGTCTTGATGCAAAGTAATGTTCGTTTTAATGCCATCAATCACTAATTCTGATAAAGCATTGCGCATACGTGCAATAGCTACGTCACGGTTATCACCCCAAGTGATTAGTTTACCAATCATAGAGTCATAATGTGGAGGTACAGAGTAATCAGCATAAATATGAGAATCCCAACGTACGCCTAAACCACCTGGTGGATGGAAACGCGTAATTTTACCCGGTGAAGGAATAAAGGTACGAGGATCTTCAGCATTGATACGACATTCAATAGAATGACCTGCAATCTTAATGTCTTCTTGGGTATAAGATAATGGTTGACCAGCAGCAACACGAAGTTGCTCTTTGATCAAATCAACACCAGTGATCATTTCAGTTACTGGATGCTCAACCTGAATACGGGTATTCATTTCAATGAAATAGAACTCACCATTTTCATACAAGAATTCAAAAGTACCAGCACCACGATAGTTAATCTCAATACAAGCATTACAACAACGCTCACCTATTTTGGCGCGCATTTCAGGGGTAATACCTGGTGCAGGAGCTTCTTCAACTACTTTTTGATGACGTCGTTGCATTGAACAATCACGCTCACCTAAGTGAATTGCAGAACCTTTACCATCAGCCATAATTTGAATTTCAACATGACGTGGGTTTTCAAGGAATTTTTCCATGTAAACCATATCATTTTTGAAAATTGTACCTGCTTCTTTCTTGGTCAAAGCAATTGATTCAACTAATTCTGCTTCGTTACGGACAACACGCATACCACGGCCACCGCCGCCACCTGCTGCTTTAACGATAACAGGGTAACCGATGCGTTTAGCATGGGCTTTATTTGCATCATCATCGTCATCTAATGGACCGTCAGAGCCTGGTACACAAGGAACACCTGCTACTTTCATCGCTTTGATTGCAGCAACTTTGTCGCCCATGATACGAATGCTTTCTGCTTTTGGACCAATAAAGGCAAAACCAGAATTTTCAACTTGCTCAGCAAAATCTGCATTTTCAGCAAGAAAACCGTAGCCGGGGTGAATTGCTACAGCATTAGTCACTTCAGCCGCAGTAATAATTGCAGGAATATTAAGGTAACTATCAGGTGCTGGTGCTTTACCAATACAAATAGTTTCATCAGCTAATAATACGTGTTTTAGATTTTTATCAGCAGTTGAATGAACTGCTACTGTTTTAATACCTAATTCTTTACAAGCACGTAGTATTCTTAAGGCAATTTCGCCACGATTGGCGATAACAACTTTATCTAACATGGAATAACCCTTCTGGTTGGGCTTATTCAATGATGAATAGCGGTTGGTCAAATTCAATGGCGTCTTCATTTTTCGCTAAAACTTCTTTAATAACGCCAGATTTATCAGCTTCAATTTGGTTCATCATTTTCATTGCTTCAACAATACAAAGTGTATCGCCAGCATTTACATGCTTACCAACTTCAGCAAATGCTGGTGCGTCAGGTGAAGCAGAAGCATAGTAAGTACCTACCATTGGAGAACGAACAATATGACCAGTAATTACTGGAGCAGCAGCTTCAGCAGGAGCTGCGGCCGAAACTGGTGCTGCTAATGGTGCTGCCATAGGCGCAGCTTGCATCATAGGTGCTGCTTGTACTGCTACAGCACCACGGCTGATTCGTACTGATTCTTCACCTTCAGAAATCTCTAATTCGTTGATACCAGACTCTTCAACTAGTTCGATAAGTTTTTTGATTTTACGAATATCCATTGGGACACCTTAATTTGAGTGACTAAAAATAATATGTATTAAATATAAGTTAATGATTGGTCATTAACTGTTACGGTTTGTTATTAATTTTTATTTATCTAATTCCCTTTATTCAGATATTTATCAGCAGCTTCAAGAGCAAAGGTATAACCTTGAGCACCAAAACCGCAAATAACACCTGTGGCAACATCAGATAAATAAGAATGTTTTCTGAAATCTTCACGAGCATGCACATTTGACAAATGTACTTCGATAAAAGGTATAGCTACAGAAAGCAAAGCATCTCTTATCGCAACACTAGTATGTGTGAACGCTGCAGGGTTGATGATTATAAAATCTACTTTCTGGTAACCATCATGAATAGCATTGATTAATTCATGCTCAGCATTTGACTGTAAGTGTTTTAACGCAATATGCTTTTGATCAGCTAGTACACCTAGTTCAGCTATAATCTCTGATAGGCTTTGATTGCCATAAATAGTAGGCTCTCGCTTACCAAGCATATTTAAGTTTGGGCCATTTAACACTAAAACTGTAAACTTTGCGCTCATCTTCTGTTAAAACACCATTAAAAATTAATTTCCCTAATAATTACACAAAACGTCGTCTCTGTGAATAAAAAAAAGCCTCATTTCTCTATTTTTTTTGTTATTGGCGATAATAGTCATGTTTTCGAAGAATATAGCAGCAAAGTACTGGTCAAACCTCTTTTAGGTGCATGTAAATGTTGATTTTTTGTTTATTTGAGCTATTATTATCAAGTTATTTTTATTATTACATTGATTTTAAAAAGTTTTTTACATTTGTTCAGTTTCATTGTAAGGGATCCCTTATTAAATATTACTCTCTCGTTATTATTCTTATCTTTGCATACCTTGTACCTTCACAAGCTGTAGCCATTGAGATAGTAACTCATCCGCAAGTTACTGAAATGACCTTAACAAAATCACAACTACGGCGTATCTATACCATGCGTCAATTGCGTTGGAGTGATAATAGTGCAATTAATGTCTTTGTATTACCTAGTCAGCACGATCTCCATCAGCGATTTGCCAAAGAACGATTACAAATTTTTCCTTACCAGCTTAATCGTATTTGGCACAAATTAACTTACTCAGGTTTAGGTGTTGCGCCTACAATTGTTGCATCTGAAAAAGAACTAATACAAGCGGTTACCAAGACACCAGGTGCTATCGGTTATATAGATGACGATACGTTAAAAAAAATAAAACAAGACGAAAAAATTAAAAGGATAGAAACCCCTGATATGGAAGCAGGTCAGCAGACTAGTAGTAAAGGAGTAGTAAATGTTGTCAAAATTAAAAACTAATGCTGCTGTTGAAATATCTAACAGAGTAAATGACTTGAGTTTCCTTAAACGCTTTTCGTTGAAGATGATAATGCTTGCAATGATCTTTACTGGTTACAATGCCAGTGTGGCACAAGCTGAAGAGAATGAAACTTATTCTAATTCGCAAGACTTTCAACTACATGGCTTTATCTCACAAGGATTGATTGATGTTGATGGTAGTGACTTTGTAAATGATGATGGTGATCTGTCCGCAGAATTAACTGAAATTGGCCTTAATGCATCTTATCAATTATCTGATAAGTTTCGTCTTGCTGGTCAAGTGGTTTATTTAGATGGTGGGAATCGCTACTCACAAGGTGCAAGAATTGATTATGCATTAGTGGACTGGTCGGCATTTACCAGTGAAAATTGGCAAGCCAATGTGTATGTTGGACGTTTTAAAAACAATCATTGGCTCTATTCTAGTTCTAGAGATATTCCCTTTGCTAGGCCCAGTATTATTCTACCGCAATCAGTCTATTTTGATGGTTTTAGGGATATTGCGGTAGGCAGTGATGGCATTGCAACTAAAGTTAGTTATAGTACTGATGATTATGGTAATTTCGATTGGCAATTAAGTTATGGTAAATCACCTATTTCAGATGAGCAAACAAAAAACATTTTAAGTGAATTTGCTCAAGGAAGTGCTGAGCAAGAATATGATGCTCAAACAAGTTTATATTGGCAACCCTCGTTTTCACCTTGGCGTTTTGGTATTTCATTACTCGATGCAGGGTTTAGCTATGACCGTGGGGATGCGGGAAGTGGCGATATGTTTTATGATAGTGATTTCAATTTTCAATTTTATACTATGAACGCTTTGTATGAAGGTGAAAACTGGGAATTTAGTGGTGAAATATATCAACAACGTTTTACTATCGATGGTTTTTATTATCCAGGATTTCAACTTGATAATATTGGACAAGGCTTTTACTTACAATCACGCTATAAGTTAACACAAAAAGTAACCCTATTAGCGCGCTATGAAGACTTTTATCTAAATAAAGATGATAAAGATGGTAAAAAGATTGAAGAAGCGACAGGTGGTGCAGTTCCTTATTACTTCGGCTTTCACAAAGATATTACTTTAGGGGTAAACTACGATATTACTAGTAACTTTAGTGCACGCATGGAATATCATTGGGTAAATGGCGCAGGAAGACTCACACCTGTAGTGGTGCCTAATACCCAAATTAATAACAGTGAAGATTGGCAAATGTGGGCAATCCAGTTGATGTATTGGTTTTAAAAGTAGTGTTATGAATATAAAATTTGTTGGTGTACCAACCAAGCTTTTGGTACTAATCGTTTCAACCTTACTGCTTTTAGCGGTAGGGTTTTCTTCGTTATCCTATTGGCGTTTACAAGCTGATTACCGAGAGTTTCAGCAAAACAATATCGTACAAGGTCAAGTGCAAGTTAATTTACATAATAGTATTTTACGCACTAAATTAACCGTTTGGTTAGAGTCATTCACCGATTTAATTCAATTATCTCAGCAAGATGATTTTTCAAATTTAGCACTGCAATTAGAAAAGCAATACGACGCTCTACAATTACACCTTAATGTTGAAGATATCTGGCTAGTCGATGAAAAACAAAATATCTTATTCGCTACTAACGATTTTCCCGCAGTTGTACAAGATAACATCGCGCAAGTCTTTAGATTACAAGAACCAGAACATCGAATATATTGTCCGCAAAGTTGTCAATTGTTATTGAGTTTACCTTTACTCAATAAGCAAGGTGATATGGTTGTTGTTACCATGAGTACTTCACTTGTTGATATGCTTTTTGCGTTGAAGACAACTTTAGATCTGTCTCTTATACACATCTGACGCTGCCGACGAAGAGGATAGTGTAGA
>CAJXRC010000293.1 GCA_913058405.1 uncultured Colwellia sp.
TCGGCAGCGTCAGATGTGTATAAGAGACAGAGTAAAGCCTCATGCTATTGAGTTTTGGCAAGGCCGAGCTAACCGTTTGCATGATCGCCTATGTTTTGAAAAAGAAAATGACACATGGCTTAATCACAAATTAAATCCTTAGGTATAACTCGGAGTTGTTTACCCCATATGGATTCTCAGCAATTAAGATTAGTTAACTTAGATTGCTGGGAATACAATTAATGGCTTAAGCTTTAGGAGAAGGGATTACTTTAGGTTTTTGACAATTAGGTCTATTACCCGCTTTATAAAGTGTCATTGAACTCGACAAGTGTTCCGTCAGCTGGTTAATACGTGTCTTGTTTGATGGATGAGTAGACATGAACTCTGCCGGAGCCCCTTGACTTAACTTTGCCATATTTTGCCACAGCTTGATACTGGCGCTAGGTTCGAAACCAGAACGTGCCATTAGATCTTGTCCAACAATATCAGCTTCACTTTCATGTGCGCGACTATAAGGCATAATAACTCCGTATTGCAGCCCCAAACCTAAACCAGCCATCCATAAACCTTTGTTTTCAACATCTGCCAGACCAACAGCAGCGGTTGCCGCAGCCATGCCCATATTTTGTAACTTATTAGCGGATAAACGTTCATTTGAGTGGTGCTCAATAACGTGACCTACCTCATGCCCAATAATAGCCCCTAACTGATCTTGGTTTTCAGTAACATTTAAAATACCTGTGTAGACGCCAATTTTACCACTTGGTAAAGCAAAAGCATTCACTTGGGCAGAATCAAAGACAACAACCTCCCAGTCGCCTTGATGAACTGATTTAGCAACATTTTTAGTAATGGCTTTTGCAACGCATTGCACAAAGTCATTGGTCGCTCTGTCTTTGCTTATAGGCGTTTTCTTTTTCATATCTTCAAATGAAGCAGCGCCCATTTTATCCAGTTCTGCATCTGAAAATAACATCACTTGTTTTCGACCAGTACTTGAACTTGTACAAGCACTTAGCGCTATTAACGCGGTAAGCATAATGAGAGGTAGTTTCATGGCTAACTTATATAATCCTTAAATAGTAATTAACTGTATTTTATGACGATGGCTATCAATATACCAGTAAGTAATCTTCTTAGGTTTATATAAAGCTATTCAAACTTCTGGAAACAGGCATAAAAAAACCGAGCTTAGCTCGGTTTTTTAACAGTACAACTTATTAGGTTAAAGGCTAACCGCCCACTAAGGCCAGTAAAATACCTGCGGCTACGGCTGAACCGAGCACACCAGCAACGTTAGGGCCCATTGCATGCATTAATAAGAAGTTATGTGGATTTGCTTGCAAACCAACTTTATTAGCAACACGTGCAGCCATAGGTACTGCAGATACACCCGCGGCACCAATGAGTGGATTAATAGGATCTTTAGAGAACTTATTCATCGTTTTGGCCATAATCACACCAGATGCGGTACCTATTGAGAATGCCACTGCACCTAGTGCTAAAATCCCTAAAGTTTCGACATTTAAGAAAGCTTCAGCACTTAGCTTTGAACCAACACCTAAACCTAAAAAGATAGTCGTAATGTTGATTAATTCATTCTGCGCTGTAGAGCTTAAACGATCAACAACACCAGATTCTCGCATTAAATTACCTAAACAAAACATCCCCACTAAAGGTGTTGCGGAAGGTAAAAAGAAAATAGTCATGGCTAGTACACCAACCGGGAAAATAATTTTCTCGATTTTAGTTACCGGTCGTAACTGTTTCATTTCAATTTTACGTTCTTCATCAGTCGTTAGTGCTTTCATAATTGGCGGTTGAATAATCGGTACTAATGCCATGTATGAATATGCTGCAACAGCTATCGCACCTAGTAATTCAGGTGCTAACTTTGAAGCAAGGAAAATAGCCGTTGGACCATCCGCGCCACCAATAATAGCAATGGCAGATGCATCTTTAAGAGTAAATTCTATACCAGGAATATAATTTAACGCTATAGCCCCAAATAAAGTAGCAAATATACCAAACTGTGCCGCGGCACCTAAAAGTAGTGTTTTAGGATTAGCTATAAGAGCACCAAAGTCTGTCATTGCACCAACGCCCATGAAGATGATGAGTGGGAAAATTCCCGTATCAACACCTGCATAGTAGATATAATGTAATAAACCACCTGCTTCAGAAAAGCCAGCAACTGGGATGTTAGTTAATATAGCACCAAACCCCATCGGTAATAATAACAAAGGTTCAAAGTTTCGAGCAATGGCAAGGTAAAGCAAACCACAACCCACTAACATCATCACAACCTGGCCTAGTTCAAAGTTCGCCAGGCCTGTTGATAACCATAAAGTATTTAAAGAATCCATGTTGGCCTCTAAGAGAAACTAAGTAAGGCATCACCAACGGCAACTGAATCGCCCTCTCTGGTGAACAAAGATACTATTTCGCCAGCCGAAACCGCACGAATTTCTGTTTCCATTTTCATCGCTTCCATGATGATAACGACATCACCAGCTTCTACGTAATCCCCCTCATTAACTAATACTTTGAAGATATTACCTGCTAATGGCGCATTTAATGTTTCTTCAGCAGTAATTGATGCAGATTGTTTCATACCATCATCACCAGCTGGGTGAGTGATAGCTTCAATACAACCTCCAGCAGCAACAACAACATCATAAACCTTACCATCCACACTCACAGCATAATTCTCTGGAGTACATACAGGAGCTGACGTTGAGCTACTTTGCGGTTTTTGACTTGCTTTCGTAGGAATAGGTTCAAATGCACCAGGATTATTGCGATTCTCTAAAAACTTCAAACCTATTTGAGGGAATAAAGCATAAGTTAAGACATCATCAATGGTATCGTCAGCTAAGTTGATATTCTTTTCTGAAGCTAAAGTTTGTAATTCAGCAGAAAGCTTATCTATTTCAGGGTCAAGTAAGTCAGCAGGGCGACAAGTAATCACCTCTTTACCATCTAAAACACGTGCTTGTAGTTCAGCATTCACAGGCGCTGCCGTAGCACCATATTCACCTTTCAATACACCCGCAGTTTCTTTGGTAATAGACTTATAACGTTCGCCAGTTAATATGTTAAGTACTGCCTGTGTACCAACAATTTGCGATGTTGGCGTTACTAGTGGGATATAACCTAAATCTTTACGAACTTTAGGTATTTCCGTTAATACTTCATCAAACTTGTCAGCAGCACCCTGCTCTTTTAACTGGTTTTCCATATTCGTTAGCATGCCACCAGGAACTTGTGCCGTTAAAATACGTGCATCAACTCCTTTTAAACTGCCTTCAAATTCAGCATATTTTTCTCTAACTTCACGGAAATAAGCTGCAACTTCAGCCATTTTTTCAACATTAAGGCCAGAATCTCGCGGGCTACCGTCAACAATAGCGGCAATCGTTTCTGTTGGTGAATGACCGTAAGTCATACTCATAGAAGAAATAGAAGTATCGATAACATCCACATCACTATCAATAGCTTTCATTTGAGTCGCGACACTCAAACCTGTTGTCGCATGACAATGTAATGCGATAGGTAGAGAAACAGTTTCTTTAAGGCGGCTAATTAACTCTGCTGCATCGTAAGGTTTCAATAAACCCGACATATCTTTGATACAAAGTGAATGAGCGCCCATATCTTCAAGCTGTTTAGCCATAGTCAACCAGCCATCCAATGTATGCACTGGGCTTTCGGTATAACTTAATGTACCTTGCGCATGTGCACCAACTCTAACAGCGGCTTTAATAGAAGTTTGCAGGTTTCTAACATCATTCATTGCATCGAAAATTCGAAACACATCAATACCATTGATATGAGCACGTTCCACAAATTTTTCTACAACATCATCGGCATAATGACGATAACCTAGTATGTTCTGACCACGGAATAGCATTTGCTGCTTAGTCTTAGGCATCGCTTTTTTAAGTGCACGAATTCGTTCCCAAGGATCTTCTCCTAAATAACGAATACATGAATCAAACGTTGCACCACCCCAAGATTCAATTGACCAATAACCAACTTCATCTAGCGTTGCTGCAATAGGCAACATATCTTCTAAACGAAGCCTAGTGGCTAAAATTGATTGATGTCCATCTCTTAAGACAACTTCGGTGATACCTAATGGCTTACTCATGTTAATGCCCTTTTATCTAACTTTTAAAATATAATGGTGAAGAAGAGTTTCAATATTGACCAAACTTATTTGTCTTGGCCATGTTGAGTACGATAGCGTTTAACCGCCCCACTTATTGCTGCAACAACTGCTGGTGAAATCTCACCATTGGCTGCACTTTTACTCTTACTTTTTTTATTAGGTCGTGAACTCGGCACTGCAATAGCATCTGGAAACTTTACTGCTAGTTTTGCCAACACAGTATTAATAAATACGATTAATACTCCTAGGAATACAAAAACAAATACCATTCCCGTTAACATGAGTGTTCCAGCTTCTATAAATTGCTGCTGCATATTGTCCATTTTTTACTCTCGCTCAAAAATCTTACAATTAGAATAATCACTCCAATACCTACATTGCAAACAATTTTATTGTGTTTCATAAAAATAATTTACCGTCAACCCCAAAAACAATGAATATTCACCATTTAAGTAGAAATATACATGCAGTTTTGCATACTTTAAATATTGTATACATTATCAAAAGCATGAATATAGGCTATTAGAAAAAGATAAACAGTGATTTTATACAATATACACAAAGTATATTTGCATTCAATTTCACTGAATATACATCCAAACAATTGGATAGTTAACTCACAAAAACAGCTGATAGCATACTCTTTATTTCACAAGATTGGTGACTCAAACCTGATCTAAGTTTAAGAATACTGGTAATAGATCGCTACACAGCGATCTCTAGCTTACTTGCCTTTGAATTGACCAACGGTCGGATTAAACAGTTTATCAAAGGGCACATAACCTTAGAGAGTGCTTAAATAATGATAGCTAAGGCAAATAACCTACACATAGTTGATAACGTCATTTAAAAGCCATATAAAGCACTACTGCCACGCACTTTTGTGTACTTTGCAATTAAATAGATAAGTTGCAAGTTATAACGGTATGACTTTGAAGCGATCAGTGATTGCTAGTAAAAACTAAAGCTCAATAATAAAAAATCATCCTCATTTCAGTATTGAGTTACATCTTTTAGTCTAATTCATGGACCTCTCCTCCCCCAGAAAACTAAACCAACAGCGTACCTAAGCTATCAATGTAACTTTAACCACAGAAATTAGCCTGTGACCACAAAGGGATGAAGTCGTAGCGAGAGTTCTATTTAATAAAAAGCCATCCAACAGCGTTATTAGGACTATATTTTCAAACCTAATATGAGCTTCTCTTTACTTTTGATTAGTTATACCAAGTTGATTAAGTTCTTTCCCACTCAGCGAGAATTAAAAGGCTTAGA
>CAJXRC010000294.1 GCA_913058405.1 uncultured Colwellia sp.
GAGACAGATCAGAAGTACTGTTATCTAAAACAGATGATAATATCAACCGAGTTTTCACTATTGCTTTTCCAACTCAAAATCAGATGGATAGTTTTTTTTCAAATCCTGAATATTTGGCTGTTAAAGGTAAGTATTTTGATCAATCTGTTCAAAGTAAAACGGTTATATCGTTACATGAAACAACTATTTAACAAGTTTAACGGTAAATATGTCGGCCTTAAAGTCTTCATTTTATCGTTTTGTAACACGTATGTTATTACCTGCATCATATTGAGGAGAGTGATAAATGAATCATTCGACGAATAAAATATTTATTCTGAGTTTATTGTTACTTTCTTTGGGCATTGTTTTTATAGTAGCTGAAAACTCATTTTATCAATATGTCGACGATAAAGGCGTTCTTCATGAAAGCCTGTTTATGCCATTGGGTATGATCAGTATTTTTATGGGAATTTTAGTTTTATTCTTTTACCTTATACAAAAGATTTGGCATTTGTTAAGTAAGAGGTAAAATGAGCAAGTAGTAGAGCTAACTTAAAATATAATTGTTGGCTATTACGTTAAATGATAAGATTTTTCACCTTGATTGGTTACGCGTTACTCTTTAAAGGAATTGAAATTGAATAAATTACTGTTAATTATCAGCGTCTTTCTTCTTAGTAGCTGTCTAGGCATGCCAAAGTTGGTCAAACCAGTTTCAAACTTTGAATTGAATAATTATTTGGGTAAATGGTACGAAGTTGTTCGGCTAGATCATTCTTTTGAACGAGGATTGAACCAAGTATCAGCCGAATATAGTCTAAAAGGTGACGGAGGTGTTTCAGTTATCAACCGAGGTTTTTCGAAAGCTGATAATGAGTGGCAGGAAGCCGAAGGCAAGGCGTATTTTATCAATGAAAATACTGAAGGGTATTTGAAAGTATCGTTCTTTGGACCCTTTTATGGTTCATATGTTATTTTTGAGTTAGACCATGACAATTATCAATATGCTTTTGTTTCGGGACCAAGTTCTGATTATCTGTGGCTTCTATCCAGAACACCGACAGTAAAATCTGAGGTATTGGCAAAATTCATCGATATGTCAAAAGAACGTGGTTTTAACACTGAAGAGTTAATTTACGTTCAGCATAATTAATAGCTCACATGATAATGTAACTGGATAAGTAATAGCTAGAGTTTTACAAAAAATGAGCAGAGGCAATGAGTCTACTAACATTTATTACTCCGGCTATTGAGCGTTATACCTATTTTGTCTACAATAACGCACTTTTTATTTACTACAAGTCAAGAACATGAACGATACTACTTCGCTACCAGCTTTACCTGATCGCCTTTCTGTTAACCCTCGCAGCCCACATCATGTGGAAGAAATTTTCGAACATGACATTGGTATTCGTTTAAACGGCAAAGAGCGTTTTGATGTTGAAGAATATTGTATCAGTGAAGGTTGGGTAAAAATTCCAGCACACAAAGCAGTAGACCGTCGCGGACAACCTTTGATTACAACAGTTAAAGGAACGGTTGAAGCGTTTTACCGTTAAGACATATCGATACTTCCTTGCTGAAATAGCGTGATAGTTCAGTCATTTTTAAATGTAGTAACTATTATCGATAAAATAGGGTCTAAAAAATTAGACCCTATAAAATTTTCTTTTGATACAGTCACTTTCCCCGTACACTTCGTTTTATATTCCAACCAGCCATATTGTTGCCCCATAACTTAGCTATAAAGCTTAGGAAAAATTTATGCAATTGTTTATAGGTATTGTATTAGTCGCAGTAAGCGTCTTTCTATTTATCATAGATATCCCCTTAATAGGTGCTATCTCATTATTTATTGGCTTCGGTGTGCTGCGAGGATATAGAAAAGGAAAGATTTTTTATTTAATTGGTGGACGTTCAGGAAATGATAGTTGTTGTGGCTGAGTCTCTACCAATAAGAATAGGTAAATTAATACCTGGTCAACCAAATAACTATTACTCGTCAATTACTATGGCAATATGTCACTAGGAGTTTGTCTTGATTATTGTTGAAACCGAAAGACTATCTATTGGTGAAATTACCGGAGCGGATGCACAAGCCTTATCAAAGGTATTGGCTGACCCTATTGTAATGAAACATTCTACGGTTGGAGTTCACTCTAAAGAGCAGATAATTGATTATATTGCTAATTGTCAAAAGCAATATGCGTTAAATGGTTATGGGCACTGGGCTATTTATCATAGTATTAGTGGTGAATTTATTGGTGTATGTGGATTAAATAAACATAACTTGGACTCAGGTGATGTTATCCATATTAACTACCGATTAGCGACTGACCAACAGGGTAATGGTTATGCTGTAGAATCTACCCTTGGCATTTTAGCCTTTGCTAAAAACACACTAAAGCTTAACGTTGTTCATGCGCTCATAGAAGCTGAAAACACCCGTTCTATTAACGTGGTAAGTAGAGCTGGCTTTGAGTTCCTTAAGTCGTCTCTCTTTCGAGGTTTCACAGTAGATGTATATCAAGTTGTACTGTAAAACGTGATAAAAAAGATAGTTCAACGTGAATATTTACATTTCTAACAACTTTTATACCCAAAATAGGCGCAATTTTCTAATGGAAATAGTGTTAATTCGACATGGAAAGCCCACTTCAGCAAACAACCCTATTGTAAATGCTGCTGAGTATACCAAGTGGATTCGTCGTTATAATTGGTCTGATGTTGCAAGTAATAGCAGACCCGACAAAAAGAGAATAAATACACAATCATATTATGTCGTTTCAAGCGATTTCAAACGCGCTATACATTCCGCACATATTTACACAGGAAAATCTCCAGAGATAATTTCTGAACTATTTAGAGAAATGGAAATCCCAAGATATAAGTTACCTATAACACTCAAAGCTATGACTTGGGTATACCTGTGCCGTGTTCTTTGGATGTCTGGCTTAAAAGGCTCATTTGAATCTTATCGTTTAGCAAAAGTTCGTGCTGAGTTAGCGGCAGACGAATTGATTGAATTGGCCACAGTAAAAGGTAAGGTTGTGCTGTTTGGCCATGGATATCTGAATCTGTACATACGAAAAGCATTAATGAAAAAGGGCTGGTTATTGAAGTCGAAAAGTAATGTATTTTGGGGGGTAACGAGTCTCGAAAGTAAATAACATTGTTAACAATATTCAGCCTCTTTATAGGTACAATTTAAATATCAATTTAAGGACTATATATTATGAAAGGATTTATATGTTGCGTACTCACTTTATTCTGTTTTTCATGTGCAACCGTGAAAACACTTGACCCACCACTAAATCACGTAGAAATTGCTTACAAAGGTAAAGAAAGCTACTGTAAAAATATCCCTCGGATTTATAGCGGTATTTCTTATAATGCTTGCCTATTTTATGGGGAGCCTAGTTCCGAAAAAAATATTGATGCAATTAATAATGTTCCGATCGTGCTGATTGATTCAGCGTTTTCTATAATTACCGATACCGTAGTTCTACCTTACACAATTATTACCCAGGTAAACAAAGGCGATATACGGGTGAACTAATGTACATAACGAACATTTAAACCCATAGCTAGCCAATAATATGTTGTTGACTAGTAAACGTTGTTAATGCTTATACCCGTTCCACTTGAAGATGCATGACTCAGACTTCCTGAAACGAGCATCTTCAAGAGGAGCGGGTATATATAAGAATGGAGTCTGGATTGAAACTAACCAAGAAAAACCTTGAGAATGCAGTAAAAGAAAATATCCTCTCTGTAGAGCAAGCTAAAAAGCTTTTTGACTTTTTGAAAGCCCAACCTCAAAACGGCCCAAGTTTCGATTTCACTCATATTCTATATTATCTTGGGGGTATGATTGCAATAGGTGCGATGACGCTCTTTATGAATTTGGGTTGGGAATCCTTTGGTGGCTTAGGTATTGTGTTCATTTCTTTATTGTATGCCGGCATTGGATTAACGCTCACTAATCGTTTTAAAGCCAAAGGTTATGATATACCCGCGGGGATCTGTGGCACCTTTGTTATTGCGTTAACGCCTCTAGCTGTTTATGGATTGCAACAGGCATTAGGGCTGTGGCCAGATGAAAGTGTTTATCGAGAATATCATCGATATATCAAATGGCATTGGTTGTATATGGAACTCAGTACTTTAGCCATTGGCGCTATTATGGCGTGGAAATACAAGTTTCCATTTTTAATGATGCCAATTGCGGTGACACTCTGGTATTTATCAATGGACATTACCGCAATGCTTTCTGGCGGTGATTATGATTGGGAACTCAGAAAATTAGTTTCTATGTACAGCGGTTTATTGATGATTGCATTAGCTATCTGGATTGATATTCGCTCCCGAAACAAAGCTGATTACGCTTTTTGGATATATTTATTTGGCGTTATTGCTTTTTGGTTAGGTATGTCGCTGCAATATTCTAATAGTGAACTATCTAAATTCATTTATTTCAGTATAAATCTCATCATGATTTTTATTGGTGTGTTGCTAGTTAGAAGAGTGTTTGTTGTTTTTGGGGCTTTAGGTTGCAGCGGTTATATAGGTCATCTTGCCTTTGATATATTTAAAGACAGTTGGTTATTTCCAATTGTCTTAACCGTATTGGGATTATTGGTTATTTATCTTGGAATACTTTGGCAAAAACATGAACAAGGTATTACAAATAGAGTTAGAAAAATATTACCCGATCCATTACGTGAATTATTAGAATCTAAGTAATAGGTTACCGTAGCAAAGTCACTTTTGTTGAGGAATAAAGTATGAAATGTTCAATGTATATTGCAACCAGTGCTGATGGCTATATCGCTTTGCCTGACGGTAGCGTTGATTGGCTTCACACCTCGGGTAATTTAGAAGTCGACATGGGCGATGAAGACATGGGTTTTCAAAAATTTATCAATTCTGTCGATTGTATGATCATGGGCCGTAAGTGCATGGAGGTAATTGCCAGTATGAATTTATCTCCTGAGCAGTGGCCTTACGGCAATATGCGTATTGTTGTGTTAAGTCATACTGTAAAAGAACCGCCCGAAAGTCTCCGGGGAAGAGTTAATATGTACTCAGGTAGTATTCCAGATTTAATACTCGCATTAGAAAGTGAAAGATTTAAACATGCCTACATTGATGGTGGTTCAACGATAACTTCATTTATTAATCTTAAATTGATTGATCAAATGATAATTACCAAAGCGCCAATACTGCTAGGAGAGGGCATTCCGCTATTTGGTAAAATCAAACATAGACCTAAGCTTGAAAATGCTGAGACAACAGCATTTAAGAATGATTTTGTCCAAGTTAAGTACAATGTAAGTTATTTATAACTACATTTAAAGGCAATATTAGCTGTGTATTATGCTGTCTCTTATACACATCTGACGCTGCCGACGAAGAGGATAGTGTAGATCT
>CAJXRC010000295.1 GCA_913058405.1 uncultured Colwellia sp.
GATCTACACTATCCTCTTCGTCGGCAGCGTCAGATGTGTATAAGAGACAGACCTTTATGTGAGCTGTAGCGCATACATTACGGGGTATATTCATTAATAAATTAATAGAAGATAGCTAAGGGGATAAGAAAATCAAGCACAAATAAATTAAATAATGATTGAAAATGTAGTGCTTTTATTCGGCATTAATCATCATTTACCACTGTTATTTTATTCGAATACGTCTGTAAAAAATAATGGATACGATTAGAACGTCTTTTTGATAACATTACCCTAATTTGCCGTGCTAGTAGAGCATCACTTCGTTTAATCTTAACTAACGGAACAAAGGGTTTATTATCAATGCTGATAGTGGTCATATGCTGACATAATGCTTTTATTCTTGCTTGTTCGATATCCAATGGTCCAATCCCAATAGAAGTTATTTATGGTTATGATAACTTTTGCATAACTTATAACTGCTTTAAGTTGTTTTGGAAATGTGTCTTTTTGTATTTACTTACAGAATTAATCACAATGATAACAGATAGATAACAAACTATTTACACCAGACTTTACCGCCGATGATTTTAAAGGCTGGTGTACCTCTAATTAAACAATCTCGGGCAAACACCTTATTACATTTTGGGCATGTACAAGGCGTTTCGGTAAAATTTTGGCTAATGCGCTCTTTGAAACATTTAAGTAAAGCGCCCTTACCTCCCTTACGGTATTTAAACAGCAAGAAATTACAGCCCTTACAATATATATCAACGGTTTTGCTCGGGCCTTTTTTGTTGGGTTTTGACATTACTCAGTTATTTCTTAGCAATACCTAATGCCGCTAAAGTATTAGCCATATCTTGAGCGGCTGACTTTGGTGTAATATCATCGTCAATTTTTATGATTTTGCCTTCTTTAGAAATATAAAAGGTAACACGACTAGCGACGTTGAACATATTCAGTACTTGATAGGCTTTAGCAGCTGATTTAGTAGGATCACTCAACATAGGGAAGTCAGCACCCGTCTTCTCAGCAAAGTCTCTGTTATCATCAATTGGGTCAACACTTGCCATCACATAACTTACATTGAATTCTCGAATAAGATGCCCTTGCTCGGTCAACGATTTACATTCTATAGTGCATCCACGAGTGTTTGCCATTGGATACCAAGCTAATACCACTGCTTGTTTACCTTTGTAATCACTCAATTGGTAATAATCACCTGTGGTTGCTTGTAACTTAAAATTTGGTGCTGTATCACCTACTTTTAAATCGGTTGCTGAAGCAGAAAAACCCACGAGACTCGCTAAGCTACAAAGGACTAGGATAGATTTTTTAATATTAATTTTCATGGGATTCTCATTATTTAAAAGGCGCTAATTGAATTAGCTACAGTGTATGGTGTTAGTTCATTGATTAAAAGTTATTAAGTGACATTCTTAAAATGGTCTCGATAATAAAAGCCTTGAACAAAATCACACTTAAGCTGTTGAGCTAGTTGTAAGTCTTCATACGTCTCGACCCCTTCTAAGATCACTTTTTTATTGGTACTGTGCGCGTAATCGATGATTGATTTAACAAGCAACATGAAATTGCGGTTGTTTCTGTTTTTAACAACAAATTTATCTAACTTTATGTAGTTTACAAGTTGGATTACTGATGTGGAAATCATAGATTGAGGGTTACATACGTCATCTATGGCGGTATGAATGTTGCTTTTTGCTAAGTTATCAATCATAGCTAAGCTCATAATGGCATCATTAATTTCTGAGTTTTCGATTAACTCAACCACAACATTAGATTTTTTAAATTCTATAAATAACTTTAGAAAAGGATTGCTTTGACCAATGACACCACTTGAAAAATAGGAGTCTTGATCTAAATTTACGAAAATATCGTGGTTATTTATAGCATAGGATAATTGAAGTTTTTTCTGTTGGTATTCAACTTGGAACAAGCTTAATGGGCTAGTGTGAAGTGACTCATAAACTAAATCTGGTCGTATTAGCTCATTATTTGCAGAATAGAACCTAGCCAATGACTCGTAAGCAAAAATCTCTTGGTTTTTACAACTTATTATGGGCTGGTATTCAACACCAAAACGTCTATTTTCGATCAAGTCGATTAAACACTCAGGGCTGAGTAATTTCTTATCTTTCATTCATTAAGGTCGACAATTTCTTACTCGACCATTCCTATAACAGTTATTTAACAATGACTGTAAATAAGAATGATTATCATGTAAAGAGTTGTTTCATTAATCACGATTGATTGCCATTAATTTGCGCGTTATTGCCGGAATATCGGTCATTGTTTCACCTTGGTTAATAAAACTAAGTTCATCATCGATATAAGCGGGCTCGTCTGAGTCAACTACCTGTTCTAGTTCGTTGTTATTCTCTTCATTCACAACAACGTCTGTGATTGATGTAGCTTTAACCTCACATATGCCCGACCCTATTATCAATATCTCAATTTCTGATGATAAATTTGGGTCTAGGGTGACTCCAGGTACAATGAGCACAGATTGGTTCGTCACTCTTGTTCTTATGTGATCAATCAAACCATTGTACGTTGATAATTTAGGCTCTGATTTACAGAACAACTGAAAGATAATACCTTTTACTGTATCTATGTTTGCAATAGAAACAAGTGGATTATTTAGCGCCTGATCTAGTGCATCATAAGCTTCTTCTTCTGAATTTGCTTTACCTACCCCTAATATGGATTCCCCTTCAAAAGACAAAATGGTTGAGAAGTCGTTTTTGTCAACGTTGACATATCCCGTTTCATTCAACATTTGTACTAGTGCAATTAATAGGTTTTTAAGTACTTCATTACTTTGGTTAAAGGCAGAAAATAATCCTACGCTCTCACCTAACCCTGCAAGCAAGAGATCATTGGAAAGTGTGATATAGGCGTGTATCGGTTCTTTAATGTCATCGATACCTTGTAACGCGTAATCCATTCTAATTTGCCCTTCCGACTCGAAGGGTAAAGTCACAATAGCTAAACAATTTATATTAAGTTCACGAGCAATCTTAGCCACTAATGGACTTGCACCCGTGCCAGTGCCGCCACCAAACCCTGCAGTAATAATGACAATATCACTGTCCATGATCGCACTTCGAAGTAGTCCTTCACTCTCTTGTGCAGCCTGATAACCAATACTTGGATCAGAGCCTGCACCATAGCCATTTGTTAAGTTCTCACCTATCAGGATTTTGTTTTCAACATTAATACTATTTAGTGCCGCAAGATCTGTATTGACAGCAATGAGGTTAACTTGGCCTGATAAATTATTTTCTTGAAGCATGTTTACTGTATTGCATCCACAACCACCAATGCCGATGACAGTAATCAATAATTCTGGATTACCTTTTAAAAGTTCTTTCATACCATTCCTTTTCGATCAATAAAGCAATCGCTTAATCTGCTGCCTAATATTTCATTGAAATCTAGGGAAAAAGCCAACTGTTTAGTTGCAAATATTAGGTCGTATTTCTGACAAATTTATCTCTTATATATTTCATTATAGAGATCAAATTCTGCATGATCCAGACTAAAAAGTAACTCTTAGCACTCTATTAGTATTATTTATTCTCAAACTCAATCTAGTAAGAATTATTGGCATTAAATAACTGAAGTTAATTGCCTTAAAAAACATATCTGTTTTATTTAAAGCTTCTAAATAATAGTAAATAGTCACCTACATAAAGATTTAAGGGTTATCAGGGTTATCAGGGTTATCATTATAACCATTGCGGAGTTATCGGGGTTACCTACCGATTAACACCAAGAGTTATTAGAGTTAGTAAAGTATTGTCAATCGGAGTTATGGGGGTTATACTGTTTTTTAGGACGTTTTAGTCGTGTTAGGAGTTAAAAATGAAGTATGCAATTGTGTTTATTTATGATGACAAAAAATCAGATTATCAGGTGTCTGTACCCGATCTTCCAGGGTGTGCAATTACTGAAAAAACAATAGATTTAGGCATGGAAGAAATAACAAAAGCGATAAAGTCTCACCTTGCTATATTAGCCGAGTACGGTGAAAAAGTGCCTAATGCAAAGGGGTTAGAAAGACATCGACAAAACTATATACTGGAAAATCCGCATACATTTTCACAAGCTTTTTGGGCGATAGTCAGCATTGATATTACCCCCTACCTTGGTAAGAGCCATAAAATAAATGTAACTTTGCCCGAGTTACTGATTGCACAAATTGATGACAAAGTAAGTAAGTCTTCAGAATATAAAACGCGATCTGGATTTATTGCCAGCGCATGTATTACTGAATTGGAAAAATAGTATCGGTTGTTAATTGAATGAATAAAATTTAAAACTTGAGGATTAATTTTTTAATGTAGACATAAGTTTAAAAAATTTAATTATCGGTGAGAAAAATTATTTTTAAACCATGCTCACCGTTACTCAACTTTATTTTTATTAAAGTCGAGTTAACAGTAAACAAATTTTTTTATGACTTCGCTGTTTTTTAATTTTTTGTTAAGTCGTGTAAGTTAAATAAACTTAAAGTAACTTTAGAAAAGTAAAATTAAAATGTGTAAGCATTATTTCATCAAGACAGATAAATTAATTTTTTTCGCTGTACGATTAATTTTTTCAAGGTAAGAAACATCGTTACCCTCTTCGTCAACATCAGCTATAAAATCAAGTTGTGCAATCTTAGGGATAGGAAGAATTTTTTCTAACTCAAAAATATTCTCTGATAAATTATTCATCGGATCGCTCGATGCACAATTAGCAATCCATGCAACGCAATTTAATCCGTCTGCCGTAATTGTTTCATAGGTTAATAATGCGTGATTTAAACAACCCAATTTCATATTAACAATAAGAATGACTTCTAGATCAGTCTCTTTAACAAAGTCTGAAAGGAATTGGTAAGTCGGTTTATTATCTTCATTCTTTATTTCTGAATTATTTTGAGAGGAAGTTGATACCGGACCAAGTGGCAAACGCCATCCTCCAGCACCTTCAACCAGTGTAACATCTGCATTCAGTGACTTAACTTGCAGATAATTAATTTTAATATCTGCAATTGTAATCTGCTCATTTTGTTTTTTTGCTGCAATATGCGGTGCTATCGGTTGTTCGAAAGCAATGGGATTGATATGTGAGATACTTTGATCGCAGTTCGCAAACTCACTGAGTAATTTTGCATCTTCATTTATAAGTTGGCCGTCGATTAATTCACAACCGGCAGATATGGGTTTATATGCCGCAACTTTCATCACCTTATTAGTGATCGTATTATGATGGTGCGTAAACGCACGAATTATAGCGCAGCTAACAAATGTTTTACCTGCATCGGTATCTGTTGCTGTGACAAAAAATTGTTTCATATTATTTTCTTAAGTAAAGTTT
>CAJXRC010000296.1 GCA_913058405.1 uncultured Colwellia sp.
GATCTACACTATCCTCTTCGTCGGCAGCGTCAGATGTGTATAAGAGACAGAAATACAGCAGCCAACAAGACAGCCATAGTATTAGTTTTGACGCTATGGCTAGTCCGTGTGAAGTAATTATACAAACTCAAGACAAGCGTTTAGCAATGCAAGTGGCTCAATGTGTTAGTCGTGAAGTTTGGCGTATTGAAGACAAATACAGTCGTTATGATACGCGCAGTATTTGTAGCCAAATAAATAGCAGTGCTGGCGAAAAAATGGCTATTGATGAAGAAACTTTCCTGTTGCTCAATTTTGCCGAGCAATGTTATCAGTTAAGTGATGGTCTTTTTGATATTAGTTCAGGTGTGCTCAGGAAAGTATGGTCGTTTGACAGTGCAAGCGGTGAGTGTCAACACTTTCCTAATCAAACTGATGTTAGTCAATTACTTTGTTTGGTAGGGTGGAGTCGGGTCGTTTATGATCAAAAGAGTATTACCTTACCTCAACATATGGAACTGGATTTTGGTGGGATAGGTAAAGAATATGCTGTTGACCGTTCTATTTTACTAGCCAAACAATTAACTGATGAACCAATGTTAGTTAACTTAGGTGGTGATTTGGCAGTAACAGGATCTAGACTTAATAATCAGCCATGGCAGGTTGCGATTGAACACCCCGACAGTGATGCACTTGGTCAACCGCAAGATATGATTGTCGCACTAAAAAAAGGAGCGTTAGCAACCAGTGGAGATGCTAGGCGATACTTGATAAAAGAAGGCATTCGTTACGGCCACGTGTTAAATGCAAAAACAGGTTGGCCGATAATCAATGCGCCACGCTCAATTACAACCGTCGCTCCTCAATGTATTCAAGCAGGTATTTTAGCAACCTTGGCTTTATTGCAAGGTGAGTATGCTGAACAGTTTTTAACAGAACAAGATATTACTTTTTGGGCAAGAAGGTAACTAATCTGATGAGAATTTTACTAGTAGAAGATGATCAAGGACTTGCTGAAGCATTGCAACAATCGTTAGTGCGAGAAGGTTTCGTAGTCGATCACGTATCGCGAGGAAAGCTTGCTTTGACTGCGTTAGCTGTACCTAGCCATGACATGATTATTCTGGATTTAGGCTTACCAGATCTAGATGGCTTACTGGTATTAAAAGAGATTAGAGCGAACAAGAACGATTTACCGGTCATTATCTTAACCGCGAGAGATAGCGTAGATAGTAAAGTAAAAGGTTTAGATTATGGTGCAGATGACTATTTAGCCAAACCGTTTGATATGCAAGAGTTACTGGCGAGGTTAAGAGTAATAGAACGCCGTCTAGGTACTGCGAACAGTTCATTGATAACGATTGATCGAGTAAGTATGGATACTAAATCTCATAAAGTGTATTTACTCGACTGTCAGGAAAGCAATGAGCAGCAGGATGTAAACGAAGTGCATTTCTCAAAAAAAGAATTTATGGTATTAAAAGCGTTAATGGAAAATGCTGGTCGTATTCAATCACGCGAGCAGATTGAGTCTAAACTTTACCAATGGGGAGAAGAAGTCTTAAGTAACGCTGTTGAAGTTCACATTCACAAATTAAGAAAAAACCTGCCCAATAAATTCATACAAAATGTCCGTGGTGTAGGTTACATTATCAATCATCCTAAACATTAACTGTCCTTACATTAACTCACACATCGAAATAAGTTTATGAGCATTCGTCGTTATTTGGTATTAACCTTAGTAGCCGTATTAACGTTAATTACCTTTATTGCGGCGATCCAAGGCTACAAAGCCAGTATGTCACGTGCTGAAAAGCTCTTTGAGCAACAGTTAGTTGATTTTGCTCAAATCGTAAAAGGTCTTCATCTAACGTTTGATATTAAGGAGCAGCAGTTTGTCACTATCAAGCAGAAAACAAGTTTTGCTTTTCAAGTATGGCAAGGAGATAATTTAGTTAGCCAAAGTGCCAACTCTCCAACAGCACCTATAATGAGTCTGACTAAATCAGCCACGCACTTTGGTGAAGTTAATTTTGCTGGTCAACGCTGGCGTACCCTCTATTTCACCCAGCCAGCTGATAATAACCAGCGTAATGCCCTTAAAGATAAAGACAACCCGTTCGCAATTATTGTCGCGCAGCCACTAAATAAACAGTTTCTGCTTGCTCAAGAAGTCATTCTTGCAGCAGTTACACCTATGATTATCGCCATTGTTTTATTGTCATTTCTTATTTACGGCATTATCACTCAAGGTTTAAAACCTTTGCATAAACTCACAACAGCATTAGCTAATAAGCGCAGCAATGATTTTACACCACTTGTTTTAAATGTTGATAACAGTGAGTTAAGCCGCGTCGTTACTACCTTGAATCTACTACTTGCTCGTTTAAATTTAGCTTTTGAGCGCGAACGACACTTTGCCGCTGATGCTGCGCATGAGCTGAAAACACCGTTAAGTGTTTTAAAAATAAATGTTCATAACCTATCGCAAGAGTTAAATGAGCAAGGACAAAATTATCCTAGCAACTTAATTAAGCCCCTTAGCGTTAGCGTTGACCGAATGGGGCATGTCATTGATCAAATACTTCATTTAAATAGAACTGATCCAGAGCAAATAAATCAGATCCAACAGCCAGTAAAAATACAAGCTCTATTGCAAGCAGTCATTGGAGATCTCTACCAAGATATTTCGGATAAGCAGCAAACAATTACCCTTACCAGTGAAGAGTTGATCCTAGAGGGTGATGAGCTTTCTTTACAATTAATGTTAACAAATTTAATATCGAATGCTAATAAATACACACCACAACGGGGCGAAATAAAAGTAAGCACCAAGTATATTCCAAACAACAATAGCCGAAGCTATTTGCCAACTAAAACAGCCCAAATTGCTATTATCATTGAAGACTCTGGCAAAGGGATCGCCGTAGAAGAATACAACCGAGTTTTTGATCGTTTCTATCGAGTGGGAGGCGACCAACACGACTCAAGTGTGCTTGGTTGTGGTTTAGGGTTAACTATTGTCAAACATATTGTTGATATGCATCGTGGCAACATTGTGTTATCGAAATCAACAGTATTAGGTGGTTTAAGGGTTAACGTTTTGTTGCATGAAAAACTTAATGAAAAGTATGAACAAAAACAGATGCCAGATACATCAGGGCTAAACTATCTAACAAGTCACAGTGGACAAGCCGACAACAAGGATGAATGTGGCTAATATGATAAAAACATCAAGAGGGCTAAATAAGCTTGCGCTTTTTATCAGTTTTGTATTGCTAGTCATAGCAAGTTATAACGCCTTAGCTGAGCGACAAGAGTTTACTGTTATTTTAAAAAAACACCTTTTTTATCCCGCTGAAATGACGATACCCTCGAATAAAAAAATTAAGCTAGTTATTGATAACCAAGACGACAGTATTGAAGAGTTTGATAGTTTTTCACTTAACCGAGAAAAGGTTCTTTTTCCTAAAAGAAAGTCGATTATTTATATTGGTCCATTGACTCCAGGGCGTTATGACTTTTTTGGTGAGTATCATCCAAGTAGCGCCAGAGGGCTGATTATTGTCAATGGGGCAGAGTTAATTACACCTTCTGATAAGGAGGCTGATGATGTTAATTAATACTGTATTAGTTTTTTTGCAGAACATATTGCCTATTTTTGTTGTGATCAGTTTATTGTTTGCTCAGCAAGGTGCTAAAGGTCAATTTAGTGCCCAGAAAACTGTTCAAGCAAGTAATCTATTACGCGGTCATCAGAGCAATCAAGATAACTCTATTACTGCGGACTTACCGCTAATATATATGCTTAAGACAATAGGGTTTGGCTTTATTATTGTTTTATTATTAAGTTACTTTATGGCAGAGCTGAGTCAATTGTTTTTAGGTAAGGGCCTAGAAATTTTTTATTCAATACTCTTTAGTTTAATTTATGGCTGTATTGTCGTTTCATTTTTATGTACCACTGAGGCAAGTCAGGAACAGAAGCAAGATAAAACTCTGCTTGATCAGCAAACCTTAACTCAGAAAAAACAAATAGTAAGTCTTGTCATCTTGTTATTGGTGCTATGTGTCCACGGCAGTTATTTTAGCCTTTATGTTATGAGTTTAACTATTCAAAATACGGAAATTGATACATTGTATTCAGGGATCGTTGTCGGTGTGATTATAGGTACTGGAATTTGTTTAAGTATTGCTATTTTATTGTATTTTATCCTAGTTACTCTTGCTAAAAAAACAGGACGTAAAATTGTTAGTTATTTTTTACTGTTATTTGGTGTTGGTCAATTAATTCAGGGGCTACAGTTGCTTGAACAGGTTGATATCATTTCTAGTAATGTACCCTTATGGAGTACTAATTACCTTATCGCAGAAAATTCTGAGTTAGGCTATTTTCTTACTATCTTATTTGGTTATGAAGCGACACCGTCTGTAATGGAGTTACTTGTTTATCTAAGCGCGATTATCGTACCAATATTCGTTGCTAAAATAATTGTTTATAAACAAAATACTACTGCTTCTTCTATGAAAGGGACTTCTTAATGTTTACCTTTATTCGCCAGCGGCTTTTCAGCTTTACCTCGCTTTTTATCAGTTTGCTTTTATCAAATGCGGCCTTAGCAGATGGCGTCGTAGTTGATAAGGTCTATCATCCTTATGTTTTGCCTAAAGAGCGAGAAGTTGAGTGGCGTATGCTGGCGCAACGAGAAAATGGTGTCAGCAATGATTTGGCGCAACGTTTTGCTTATGGCCAATCCGTAACAGACAATCTTATGTTGGAGTTTTATCTCGTAGGTGAGCGTGATAGCAATGATGACTTCTCCTTGAGTGCCTATGAGATAGAGGCACGCTGGATGATCACAGAGCAAGGACAATATTGGGCTGATTGGGGCATGCTGTTTGAGGTAGAAAAAGAGCGCGAAGACAATAATTGGGAAATAACCTCAGGCGTTATTGTCGAAAAAGAATTTGGCCGTACGAGTTTAACCTTAAATGCTTTTATAATTTATGAATGGGGCGACACGCTGCAAGATGAAATTGAAACTGAATTTAGGCTGCAATATCGTTATCGTTATCTTGAGCAACTACAACCGGCCATTGAGATATATTCTGGAGAAAATTATCTAGGTTTAGGCCCCGCATTTATGGGAGTACAGCGCTTTAGTGGCCAAAAACAGCTGAAATGGGAAGCTGCTTTCATTACTGGTGTGAACAGTGAAAGCCAAGGTCACATATTACGTGTAGCGATAGAGTATGAATTTTAACTTCGTTGTCTCTGTTATACCAATTTGATTAAATTTCTTCCCAACTCAGAGTTGTGTTACATGTTCAATAACAAGGAAAATTTGTTTAGATCTAGTCATTCTAAATC
>CAJXRC010000297.1 GCA_913058405.1 uncultured Colwellia sp.
GGTCTCGTGGGCTCGGAGATGTGTATAAGAGACAGGTATTTAAGTGTTCTTTTTTTTTTCATATTATTGAAAACAATAATTAAATATGTAGTGATAACAGTTTAAAATGAATAACTCACTTGTGCAATAATAGCCTCAACTACTGGATAAATATCTTGTCCCTTTAATGCACTTAACTCAGGAAATCCTGCATTAGTTGGCGTTTGACGGTAGTATTCTAGTCTGAAAGAAAGTTCATTTCCGTCATTAAGTACCACACCATATTTCGCACCAATCGTTACAGCTGTCATTTCACCAATACGATAATCTGCACTGACAAAACCTATAGGTGCTTGCTCATCAATAATATAGGGTTGATAAAAATCAGCAGCCCCTTGTTGATAGAATCGAATATGCGGTTCAATATAACTTGTTGCGCCAACAGGGACAGTGAAACGCGTATCAATCGTATGAGAATCAATCCCCCAGTCATCCCACATATATCGGTAAGAGATATCAGCAACCGTATTCAGTAAGCTATCATCAAAATTATATTTCGCTTGCATAAAAGTACTTTGTTTTACCCGAGAATCTGGACGGCTTTCATAGATATAATCTTGTGCTAACCCCTCGGTATTTAGCACAGTAACCACTTTAAATGGGTCTGTTAAATATCCGTCAACCATTGAATAAGAATAATTAAATGCAGTGATCATACGGCGATTTATCACTTGGGTAAAACCAACAAGAATATCGGTAGTACTTTTATCATCGCTATCCCCACTCCTTGTTTTGGCAAATTCCGCGTCCCATTCTGGTGAACTAGAGTCGCCAACTAACATTGACGAATGCGCTTTAGGAATACCACCTTCTGGGCTAAATGTATCTTGAAAATAACTCAATCCCATTGAAATAGTGGAATTTTTCTTATTAAAGTCATACGCTAAATTACCATTAACACCTAAAGATAAATAATCATATTCTTTAGAAAAATGTCCACCGACACTACCGGTGATATTATCCGCTAATGGTTGTGTCCATTGGGCGTTAAGTTGAACTCGGGTATCATGAAAAGTATCATCAAGCGGAGTTTCTCCTGAAGGTGTAACATACTGACCATTACCTGATGGACGAGTAAAAGTTTGCGCATTAGGTTGTGCAACTGCGCCATTCGCTGATGCGCCAGTTAAAGCATCAACCGTTAACTTCAAACTTAAAATTTCGTCATTATCTAACACTTTAGTCCCTGCAATAATAGCTTCAGTTGCCGTCACTCTGTCAGCTTCCGAATACAGCAGAAATGCACTGTCAAATTGCCACTCATCAGTTTCTTCTGCTTGTGCTACACCACCCGTTAACATGCTGGTACCAAGTAAAGCACTTGTCGCTAAAGATAATGCTGCTTTTATGTTAGGTGTTCTATCAATTTTCTTGCTCGTATTATTTGTATTATTCATTAGTTACACCCACAACCACCGCCGCCAAAACTTTTTCCACCACTTGATGCTTCTTTAGAAAAATAGATATGATCATCCAAAGCGGCATCAACTGGGCTTGATGTTAGCGCCATTTCTTTTTTGGCTAACAAGTCACGTTCCCAAGGCTCTACTCCTAAACTACTACAGGCACTAAGACTGAGGGTGGTAATAGTTAATAAAGCGAGCTTAGTTTTTGACGCATTAAATCTTGATCTCGTAGTTTGCGATAACGTTTTAATTATGGGTTTATTCGCTTTCATGATTGCCTCTGTTTGTCTTGTTCGAGTGATTTGTTGGTGTCGTACCAAGTAACTTTTTAATTTCATCTTCATACTGATTTGTTTTACCGGTAAAAAAACCACTGTGACGATATTTAATTTCACCATCACGGTTTATTAACATGCTTGTTGGCATGCCTTGAATAGAAAAATGTTTAGCTATGGTGCCTTTATTATCATAAATAACGGCAAAAGACGCTGGATTCTCTTGTAGAAATAGTCTCGCATTCGCTTCATCCGCGTCCAAGTTAATACTGATTACGGTAAAACCCTGCTCTTTATATTGCTGTTGAATTTTATTCATCCAAGGAAAAGATTTTACACATGGGCCGCACCATGAAGCCCAAAAATCGATATAAACAACCTTACCTTTTTCTGCTAACAACGCCTGTTCGAGGGATTGTTGTGGGCTACCAATTTGATGCTCAGATGTTGCTGCAGCAGTAAAGTTGATTAAAAGTAAAATCAACACAACTATTTTTTTCATCGACACATCCTTATTTACATTTGATAAAGTTATTCTTAATTACTGCAATAAAATTAAGCTTAAACTTCTTAATGCCTGTAGCTTAGGATAGTAAACTTAACTAAAACTTAAGGAAAATAATGTTGAAATAAAGCTGTAAACACTGATATCTAATACCTTATTTTCGATGCTGTACCCGTTTCATGGTCATAGCGTTTAGCTAGCTTTGAAATAAATTTACATTTCTTTAAAATTCACTTCTGTATATACTAAGCCGCCATGGCAAAGATTAACGATATATCCAAATAATGACTATTCATAAGGCTTTTGCTTTATTATGTTTTTTATTATGCTTTTGCTTTTTAAGTACAAGTTATGCTCAGCCTTGTTTAACAAATACTGACTTAGCTAATGAATATAATTGTCAATTTTCCATAGAAGAATCCCCTGAAACTAACGCACTAGTAAACAGTAACCTCTATGTTGCAGCGTTGAGCTATTCAATGCTGAACATTGAATTTAGTGCTTTAGAAAATAGAAAAAATCATACCTTACCTTGCTGTAATCGCGGTCCGCCTTCACCTGCTTTGTAAAACAGCCACCAATACATTGAAGCCTAAACACACTGAAAAACGTATTTCTGATCCTATCTAGAAACATGTATTCATGTGCTTTTGGTTTAAGCCCTAGCACTAAATAAGTAGCAAAGAGGCTTAGTATTATCTTTCTTATTTAACAGGCCTCTTCATTAACATTTCATCCGTTATGACGGCCTATGAACGCGTTAGTAGCCCTTATTATGATTAATACTGTTATTCTCATCTTAGTTATCATCAGCTTTTTAATGATCATTACTGAAGATTTAATTCACATCAACAAAGCCAAAACGACACTTTTTTTTGGTACCCTTTGCTGGATTCTTGCTTTTATTTTTCCAATCAATAATAACTTAGCAAGTGAAACGACCCATCAGCTCAACGAAAACTTACTTGAAATAGCCACCTTATGGTTGTTTCTCATGTCAGCCATGACCTTTGTTGCCTACTTAAATAGTAAAGGTTTTATTTCAGCACTGGTGCAACGAATATTACCCGAAAGAGTATCTGAACGTGGTTTAATGTTTGTCATTGCTATTTTTGCTTTCGTGTTTTCTTCTTTCGCCGATAATGTAACAGCAACCTTAGTATCTATTGCTGTGGTGATGAATCTACAATTAGAAGTAAAAAAACGATTAAAATATGCCACGCTAATTATATTTTCAGTGAACAGCGGCGGTGTTTCACTTATTACTGGTGACGTAACTACCTTAATGATTTTCTTAGAAAATAAAGTAACTATTTCTAATCTACTAATTTTGATACTGCCCTCTTTTTTAGGTGTATTAACGCTCGCAAGTTTGTTATCTATGAAACTATCTGGCGAAGTAAAATTAGCACAAGCTCGTATAAAAATTGAAAAGTCAGATATCGCCATTGCGCTCATCTTTGTATTAACTATTTCAGGTACGCTACTCGCCAATGTTCTGTTTCATATTCCGCCTGTATTAAGCTTTTTATTTGGTTTATCCATCATGTTTTTAGTCGCAAACCTGCTACCCAATAAAAACAATCAAGACGCTTTAAACTATATAAGAGAAGTTGAATATGATGCCCTACTCTTCTTTTTAGGTGTGCTGCTACTGGTAGGTATTTTAAAAGAAATTGGTGTACTGGATGGTTTCACTCAGCTATATCAATATTTACCTGCTATTACCGTAAATTATTTAGTGGGTTTTATGTCATCTGTGATAGACAACGTACCCTTAACGGCTGCGCTATTGAAGTCGGGTGTTGATATGAAAATTACCGAATGGTTAATGTTAACTTATGCAACGGGCGTTGGCGGTTCAATTCTTGTGATAGGCTCAGCCGCTGGGATTATCGCGATGAGTAAAGTTAAAGGCCTAAATTTCATCAGTTATTTACGTAATGCTATCTATTTAATCATAGCCTATACGGTAGGTTATATCGGTGTATATTTTGCGGCAAATTGGGTGCTAACTTAATTACTTTAGCCACTAAATCAGCATTTACCATGCGTCTAAGTGACTATTATCTATTTCAAAATCATCTAAAATTAAGCTAAACAAATGATTCAACAAGCTGCTATTCAAGAGGATATGTTGCTTGTTGAAATTAGTTAACACTTTTGAAAAATTACGTTTTACTGACCGAACTTAAGTCACAAAAAAGCTTCACGATGCTTATTTATGAGTCTAAATATTCATCATAAATCTTTTGAAATTCACCACTTTCTTTTAAGTATTTTAAGCCTAAATTAAAATCATCTCGTATTTTTTTATCTCTAAATACCGGGCGATAATTCATGGGATCGACGGTGATAAAATTATGCTCATCAATCTCACTAAGTTCTAACTCTTTCTGTGATTCAATTTGATTTACAAAGTACTTAAAAATATAACGGTCACAAAGCACGACATCGTATCGTCCTAATTGTAATAATTTAACTTGTTTTAACTGATCGCTGACGCCAAAAAATCGATTTTCTTCAACAACATTTGTTAACCAATCTGGATATCGTTTTTCCGCACCTTGAAAAGAAGCAACGTGGAGAGAATTTAAGTCGCTAGGCTTATTTATAATTATATTTCTACTTCTGAGAGTAATGAAGATATTGTCATAAATAATCGCAGGATTAGCATAAAAGCCATCATTTAAATGAATGCCCATATCTCCCATCGCTGCATCGACCAGCTTATTACTAAAAGCAATAGGAACTCGACCTAAAGGGAAATACAGAGGTTTCAGCGTATGTCCTTTATATGCCAAAGCAGCGGATATTATATCAATCTCAATCCCGGAATTAGTTGATTCAATAATATAGGGCGGAATCTCTTGGCTAAAGGCCATTAATATTTCTTGAGTGCTAGCCTTACTACACATTAATCCACTAATAAATAATACACAGTATTTGAGTAATTTAATTGTTATTCCAAAGATTAATCAAGTGATACCTGATTGCAGTATATAGCAGTATATTACAATTTATCAAATACCATCGCTCAGGCATTCTTGTTTTGAATGTAAAATGATGAAGAGCAATATATCTGTCTCTTATACACATCTGACGCTGCCGACGAAGAGGATAG
>CAJXRC010000298.1 GCA_913058405.1 uncultured Colwellia sp.
GAGATCTCCACTATCCTCTTCGTCGGCAGCGTCAGATGTGTATAAGAGACAGGCGGCGCATTCACCATGCCTAATTGGCCAACGGAATATCGTGATTCTGAAGATTAACGGTTAGATATCCATCTTTTTTATAATCAGCACTTATCTAAACGGATAATGTGTAATTTTCATACTCCACTGCTTTTAAGGTTCGCAAGTTATGCACATAATTAGCTTAATACCCAATTCAATAACTGACTTGATGTATCGGTATTTTCTCTTAGGCATACTTGCTATTGCCCTAACAGGTTGCACTCAAGAGTCATCAACAAATAAAAACTTAATTGCTCCCATTAAAGCAATACAGTATTTAGTTGTCGACTCACAAAACATTCAACCACAACGACAACTTTCAGGTTACCTTCGCCCAACAAAGTCAGCTGAATTATCATTTAAAGTGGCCGGACAACTAACAAAATTGAATGTGAAAACCGGTGAGAAAGTAACGTTAGGCCAAGCTATTGCATCAATTGATGATACCCCTTTTCAATATAAACTCGCACAAGCAAAAGCTGAGCTTGCTAGTGCTAATGCCGGATTTAAAGAACGAAGTGAGAATTATCAGCGCCAGCAACTTATTTTCAATCAACAACTCATTAATAAAAACGCTATCGATAAAGCACAAGCCGAATTCGAACAAGCTCAAAGCTTAGTGGCTCTTGCACAAGCGAAGTTATCTTTATCTCAACGCGATTTGCACCATACTATTTTACGAGCACCTTTTGATGGCATGATAACTCGCCGAGAAATAGAACAATTTGAAGAAGTGACCAGTCGACAAGTTATCATAGAAATTCAAGATAAATCCCACTTAGAAGTCACTTTTTTAGTACCTAGTACCTTGATTACTGATATCAAACTAAAAGATGACATTTTACTTAACATACCAACTGTAAATTACGCTAATCAACGCGCGAAAATCAGCAAAATAGGTATGGAATCAAACATGAGAGGTGCTTACCCAGTAAGTGCTGAACTTGAAAATGTACACCCTAATATTCATCCAGGCATGGCTGCTGATGTCTTTATCAAAACTCAACAGTCAAGTCGGGGCATCATATTACCTGAATCGGCAGTTATGATTGCCGCTAACGGTGCTGAGCAAGTTTTTGTTTTTAGCAAAGAAACCAAACAGGTCATTGCTCGAACAATCACCAGTCGTCTACTAAATGCCAATCAATTGTTAATCACTTCTGGCTTGCAGGCCAAGGAAATTGTTTGTAGCGCAGGCGCAGAATTTCTAAGCGATGGTCAACAGGTGACCTTGTATAAAGCTGCTCACTGATACCGAGAAATATCACTATGAATATAACAAAACTCGCACTCAATAACAGTCGAATGACTTATGTATTAGTTGCGCTAATTATTAGTTTAGGCTTGATGGTTTATGCTGACTTCCCTAGCCGCGAAGATCCCCTTATTAGAATAAATAAAGCCATGATTATTACTCAATTCCCAGGACTACCTCCGGAGAAAGTTGAGAAGTTAATTACGCAGAAAATTGAAGAAAAGTTAAGAGAATTAGGTGATATAGAGTTTATCAACTCCACGTCCAAAACTGGCCAATCGGTTATCACTATCAGTGCTTATCAGCATATTGGTGACTTAAATAAATTGTGGGATGATGTCAGACGTAAGTTAACACAAAGTAAATCATCTTTACCTAAAGGTGTTATAGGACCACTATTTAAGGATGATTTTGGCGACGTCTCTATTTTTACTGCAGCCTTAACTGGCAAGAATTGGCCTATGTCAGTACTTAGAGAGCGTGCCAGAGATATCAGAGACAGGCTCTACACCCTTAACGGCATTAAACGGGTTACCTTGCACGGCTTACAAAAAGAGCAAGTATTTATTGAGGGGAACGCCAGCGTTATTGAATCAAATAGTATTGATTTAGGCGAACTAGTTCGCAGTGTAAAGGATCAAAACAGCATCATACCATCGGGGAGTATTTTAACGAATACTAGACAAATAACAGTACAAACTAGCGGTAAGTTCGACTCAAAGTCTAGCTTAAATGAACTAGAAATTCCTGCAAACAATGGTGGAGTTTTACCGTTAAAAGATTATTTAACCGTGCGTACCGGTTACAATGAACCCTCTACAGAGTTAGCCTATTTTAATGGTAAACCAGCCATTGTTATCGCCGCATCAATGCAGTCAGGACGTAATATATTACAACTGGGACCCCAGCTAAAAAAGTTGCTTAATCAACTTGATCAAGAGTTACCCGTTGGCATGCAATTGCAAATAGCGACTTTTCAGGCTGATGTCGTTGACAAATCAATCGGCAACGTTAAAGAGAGTTTATATCAAACGCTCTTTATTGTATTAGCCATTGTTATTTTAAGCTTGGGTTTTTCAGAAGGTCTCATTGTTGGCATTACCGTCCCATTAACGATATTAGCTACGTTATTAGTGATGTTCTTTGTTGATATAGATTTGCAATTTATTTCTTTGGCAAGTCTGATCATCGCGTTAGGTATGTTAGTCGACAACGCCATTGTTATTACTGAAAATATACATTTACGGTTACATTCGGGTCAACAAAGAATGCAAGCTGCCCTTCATGCCTGCGAAGAATTAGCGTTACCACTACTTACCTCAACTTTAACCACAGTATTAGCTTTTGCTCCTATCTTACTAGCGAAAACAACCGCTGGTGAATATACCCGCTCACTAGCGCAAGTTGTTTCAATTTCGTTACTCATTTCTTGGCTAATTTCATTAACGATTGTGCCATTACTTGCGGTGCACTTCATTAAAGACAGTAAACAAAAGAAAGCCTTTTTTCTATTAAGCTTTTATCAAAGTTTCGTACGCAAGGTATTAAGTCACCCCAAGAAGTTCCTTGGGGTTATCACCAGTATTTTTGCTATGTCTATTTATGTTTTATCACTGGTTCCCGTTGAAATGTTTGCAGTTTCATCGCGCTCTGAAGTACTGGTTTATGTTGACTTACCCGCGGGTTATAACGTTAATCAAACGAAAAAAGCAACCAGTACAATAACTTCTTGGTTAAAAGATAAACAAAAAAATCCTCACGTTGAATATACCTCTTCTTATATCGGTAATGGTGGTCCGCGCTTTTTCCTTTCTATTATTCCTAATGAACCAGCACCTAATAACGCCTTTATGATCGTTAAAACAAAATCTGCTGCTGATGCCTTAATTATGCAAAAGAGCATTCGTCAATTTGCCGCCAGTGAGCTTGCACACATCAATGTCAGAACCGAGTTAATATCTCGCGGCACAGTACCTCCTGGGGTAGTACAACTTCGCTTTGTTGGCTCAGATGCTGAAGTTCTTTTCAAGTTAAGTAAACAGGCACAAGCTGCACTTAACTCAATCCCCGGTGCTATCCATGTTCGTAATAGTTGGGAAAATAGAACCAAACGTTATCAAATAACCATAGATCAAGCCAAAGCTCGTCGAGCCGGCGTAACTTATCAAGCTATAGCCAATGCTTTACAAAGTACATTTACGGGCATTGAAATAACTCGAATTCGCCGAAACGATACCCTTATTCCTGTTGTTATTAAAATGAAAAACACTACGGATAGTCCAATTAATAACGCGAACCCATTAGATTTAGTCAAAGTGTATTTAGCCAATAGTAACAGTGAATATGTGCTGCTATCTCAAATAGCCTCAATGGAGTCTGTTGCTGAGTTTGGCACAATTGTTCGCAGAAACATGGAAAAAACCATCACTGTTGAAGGAAAACACCTTAGCTTTAAGGCACCTCAATTACAGGCTGCTTGGGACAAAAAAATAGCAAATATTTATGAGAATTTGCCTGCTGGATACCGTATCGAATTAGGCGGTGAATTAGAAGGTTTTAAAAATAGTGCTGGCACCTTGTTTGTCACCCTGCCGCTATTCCTTGGTTTAATATTATGTATTTTAGTGAGCCAATTTAACTCATTTAGAAAAACAACCATAGTAGCGCTCACTATTCCTCTAGCGTTCTCAGGTGGCTTTATTGGCTTATACCTTACTGGCGCTAATTTTGATTTCATCGGTGGCCTTGGCTTTATTTCTTTGGCAGGCATTATCATTAATAACGCCATTGTGCTTATTGACAAAATTGGCGATGAGCAAAGTCGAGGGAAAACTAAGCTCATAGCAATTGAGTCCGCTTGTATTAATAGACTTCGCCCTATTTTAATTACCACATTGACGACGGTACTGGCACTCATCCCATTAATGACCATGGAAGAAAGCCTCTTCTATAGCATGGCAAGTGTCATTATTTTTGGCATGAGTATTGGCACCATCATGACTTTAGGTGCAGTACCTGCTTTATATTCTTTGCTACTGCCTAATACTGAAAAAATAACACCATCAAATATAACAACAAAAGAGAAGTTATAATGAAATCGATATTAAATCCGTATAAATTAACCAAAGTGCTCACTGTTGCCATTTTCAGTTTGCTCTCTTTATTTTCTTTATCTGCCTGCCAGCAAACAACTGATAACATTGTAAAAAACACTACCAATACTGAACCTTTAATTGCTGCACCCTTTTTTTCTGCAAAGTATGAACCGCCAGCAGGTCGAACTATTCATGGTTGGGGGCAAATCACTCATGGCTGGAATACCGACCTCCCTGGCGCAAAAGGCGATAAACAAGACTATCTTGATTATCTTCAAGCGATTAGGGAAAACGAACCCGCTATAGTTTCTTTTTATATCCATCCGCAAAGATCAGATGGTCAAGCGCAGCTTGATGGCTTTATCAAGCGTTACAAGAAATTCGCCCAAGAAGATACTTGGCAAATGGCGCAAATAGGTTATGACTTTAACCCTAAAGAAACGTTATCAGGAAAAGCAGACCAACAACTTGAACAGTTCTTTAATGCAATAGCCACAGTCGGTAAACCGGTGTTTATGCGTATCGGTTGGGAGTTTAACAACTTAGATCATTTCGATCCGATTGAGTACCGTGAAGGTTTCAAATACATAGTCAATAAAATGCGATCGATGAAAGTAACTAATGTGGCGACTCTTTGGCATGCTTCAGTACCAGACTTGAATGAATTAACCGGTATGCCTATCTTAGGTAAACACCATTATATGGATTTTTACCCAGGTGATGAATATGTAGATTGGTGGAGCATCAGTCAATTTAGCATAGACACCTTTCGTTCTCCTGGCAGTATTGAATTCTATCAAAATGCGGCATCAAGAAATAAACCCGTTTTTATTGGCGAATCTGCGCCTTGGTTTACTAAAGGCTTATCGATGCAGTTTCGTAATCCAAAATCTCTGGAAGAGTCATTATCTTGGTTC
>CAJXRC010000299.1 GCA_913058405.1 uncultured Colwellia sp.
TGAATGCCCATTTAAATGAGCGTTGGATGATCAACATCAATGGTGTCTATCAAGATGCTCGCGATAAGAAAGATCCAACCCGAAGCAGTTACGATACTCGTCAAAAAGGTGTTCCTTACGTTACGGCGAGTACTTGGGTAACTTATGGTGCAGATTTATTTTCACTTGCTAGCCCAATAGATATTAGTTTAGGTGTTAAATATGTTGATGACCGTAGTACTAATACTAGCTCCTTTGGTATTCCTGATGGTTACGTGCAAAGTTATACTGTGGTTGATTCTGCTGTAAGTTATCAAGCAGATAGTTGGAAGTTACAATTGAATATTAATAACCTGTTCGATGAGGTTTACTATAACAAAGCGATGTTCTTGGGCGGTATGCCAGGCGAAGAGCGTAATGCGAAACTAACCTTTAGTTATCAAATATAAATGCTAAGTTGAAAGTATCTTTATGCTTTCATTTATAATAAAAAGCCAGTAACTCGTTGAGGGTTGCTGGCTTTTTTCTATGTTTTTAATGTCTTTAATGTCAATTAACTATGTGACTTTCACCCTGAAAACATAAAGCGCTAACGATTTTATTACTGCTTAACAACAACACCCGCTTTCATAACGAAATCAACATCAAGCAATTCGTTCATGTCTTTTAATGGACTGTTATCCATGGCAATAATATCGGCCAGTTTACCCGCTTCTATGGTGCCTAATGACTCAGATTTACCAATTAAGTCAGCAGCATTGATTGTGGCTGATTTCAAAATATCTTGAGCTTTCATACCGGCGTTAAACATGAGCACTGCTTCTTTACCATTATCACCATGTTTAGAAACACCACTGTCAGTTCCATAGGCAATTTTTACACCTGACTTGTATGAACGTTTAAAGTTTTCGATCATATCGCCACCAACGCGAATAGCCTTAGCGCTAATCGCTGGCGACATAAAGTTGGTGTTTTTAGCTAAGGCTACCACGGTATCACCAGCCATTAAGGTTGGCACTAAGTAAGCGCCTGTTTTCTTAAACAATTTAATACTTTCTTCATTGGCATAACTGCCATGTTCAATACTATCAACACCGGCTCTTAATGCAGCGTTTATACCTGCAGCGGCATGGGCGTGACTGGCTACTTTTCTACCTAAGGCATGAGCAGCATTTATGACTTCTCTTAGTTCATCATCCGCCATTTGTTGACCTGTACCCGTGTCAGTATCGGATAAAACACCGCCTGTAGAGGTTATTTTAATTACGTCGGCACCAAACTTTATTGCACGGCGGGTAGCGCGGCGACAATCATAAGGGCCATCACACACTGTTTTTGCGGTATGCATCTCTAATAATGCGGGGTTCATGCCATCAACATCGCCATGACCACCTGTTACGGCAACATTACTACCTGCGGCTATTATTCTCGGACCTTGTAAGTAACCTTTAGCAATACCATCACGTAATGCATAGCTTTGCTCTGGGCTGCCACCTAAGTCTCTTACGGTAGTAAACCCAGCAAGTAAGGTTTTCTTGGCAAAATAAGCACTTTTCACTAACTTGTCAGCATCTGACATTCTGAGTTTTTCACTGTCATTTTTAGGACCTAACTCACCTTGTAAGTGGACGTGCATATCCATAAGACCGGGCATAACAAAGCTCTTAGACAAATCAATTAACTGTGCTTTTTCGTCTATTTTATTTGCTGGAATAAAACCTGACCTCATTGAGGTAATAACGCCATCTTTAATGACAATGGTTTGTTTAGTTAATGGCGTCTGACCGGGTATTGATAACACGGTACCAGCATGAATTATATGTGTTTTTGCTGCTACTTGAGTTGAGAGTAAAGTAGAGATTGTTAATCCAATAAGCGTAGAAAATTTTTTCAGAGACATCATTATTTTCCCAATATTATTTTTATAATTTGTAACTCACCATACCAAGGTTATCAATAGTGGGGTATGCAAATACGGTTAATTAACGGATTTTATGGATGAATAACAATAACTGATTGTGACGATAGTTATAGTCGTTATTAGGCTACTTAGAATAAAGTATTTAGAAGGGGTCTTTACCTGCATTATCTATTGAACTACATCCTTGTAGTTCATTATAAGTCATAGTGGATAATAAAAAATGTTAACTCTTATGAATCTATAACTGGTCTTTGTAAAAGATAAAATCCGTGAATCAAATTGATTAATATCTATCCATGAATAACTTTAAATACGTGGCTGAATGAAGTTTTTGCATAGATATCGATTGGTAAATGTAATTTCCTTGCGATATCGCTAGATGAGATAACACCTCGAATATGATGATGTTCTCTATCTAAAACTAAACAATGACGTAAGCCATAATTTTCTAAAGCACTAACAACATCATTAACCGTAGCGGTTTCTAATTCATTAAAATCAAATGCATGTAAGTCATCTCTTAACACCATTAAATCACTCACCAAAACTTCATCTCGCTCACTTCCTTTAGCAATAGCGGTAACTATTTTCTGCTCGTTTAGTTCTTTAGTGCTAATGATCCCCATAAAATCATTGTCTTTTGACATGACAATTTTCATTCTAACGTGAGTCTTTACCATCAACTTTAGAGCTTCACCCGCTGGAGTGTCATCTTCAATAATTAATGCTTTGTGTTTATTAAAGTCAGTAAAAATGTCTGTTGCTGGTGACATTAAAGAAGTCTGATTAAAGTCTTCTGGTGAGATAATGTTGTCTATTAAATCTAAATCAAATAATTGTAAATTTTTCATAATAACCTCTAATAATATTTAAATTCATCTCGTTGCGCTAAAAAGTGACTACGAATGAGCAGCAATTTTTTTGTGTCGGACCGAATTTTTTAACCTGTTACTTAGTTGGTTAAATGCCAGATCGAATGCATCTCTCGCATAGTTAGAAATTACTTTTATATCGATATTTTTTTTACCAAGTAAGTGTAGTGAGATGTGGCAGCCATATTTGGCATTGCCTTTTCTACAACTATCAGTTTCAAACGTTACTTGTACACAGTTTATCAAGTCAGTATAAAAACTAAGATTTTCTACAATTTTATTAACATAGGATTTCAATTTGAAATCCTGAGTTTTATGACGAAAAGTGGTTGTAACCATCATAAGTAAATCTCCACGAAAAATTGGCGACATTACATCGAAATCGATACATGACTTGATGTAATTATAGTTGTGAAATTTATATGATGAAAAAAGGAGGTGATCTAGGGCGTAAATATTGAAATTTACTATTTAATAAAGGGAAGTGATTATTGAGTGAGTACTTAGATAAATAAGTAAGCTGAAGCAGTCGATTATTTTGATCTACATTGGAAGTTGATAAATCGAATTCCAACTCTGAGTCAATTTCAACGTCAGTGAACGTTTCAAAAATCAACTGATTTGAAGTGTTTGCGCTTATTTCATCAGCAATATTATAACCCGACTCAGTATATGAGTTGGTTGCAAGAAGCAAAAATATTGCAAAAATAAATTTGTACACAAAGTTCTCAAAATAAGTTGTTACTTCTATTTATATTGAGTGATAAATATATTTTTTCAAGAAAGGAAATGTAAATTTTTATTTCTACTCATTGCGAGGGGCATAATCTTAGGTGGGTATTGTCCCTATTAGCGCTCTAAATAATCGACTTGTATTCGAATATCATCTAGTACCATGTCAGAAAACCAGTGCACCTTACTCCCAAGAAATATTTATCGGTGCTAAATCAAAGACTAAAAGTTAATTACTACTGATAAATATTAATAACTTAGCTAGTGGTATAGCGTAGAGGGGATATTGGACTAGCTTTTTTACTTGATAATGATAATCTGGCTACAAAGTAATTTATCAAATCAAAATAATAATGAAAAATACTTATATAGCTAGACAAGCTATTTTAAATGAAAAACTTGAAACTATTGGCTATGAATTATTATTCAGGGATAGTCTTGATAATAAATTTCCTGATATTGAGCAGGATGTCGCGAGTTCAAAGTTAATTATTCAAAACCATATTCATGGTGATATTCAAAAAATTAGTATGGGCAAATTAGCTTTTATTAACTTCACTGAACACTCTTTAATTCATAAATTTCCTTTGATGTTTGATAAAGATACTATCGTTATTGAGTTGGTAGGACATGAAAAACCGACCAAAAAACTGTTAAAAATTATAAAGTTTTATTACACCAAAGGTTATAAAATAGCGTTAACAGAGTATGACTTAGCGCCGCATTGGGATGTGTTGTTTCCTTATATTGATATAGTGAAAGTGGATGTTGGAAAAATAAACCCCAAACGTTTGCCACCTGCTGTCACTCGAATGAAACTATTTAACGTTGCTATAGCTGCTGAAAAAGTTGAAACAAAAAACCAGAAACAAACACTGGTAGAAGTTGGCTTTAATTATTTTCAAGGTTATTTCTATCACCAGCCTGAAATTATAGAAGGCCAAGCACTCGCACCAATAAAAACACAGATGTTACAACTATTAAGCGAAACATTTAATTACCCGCTTAATTATGAAACAGTAGCTGAAATAATAAGTCACGACGTTAATTTAACTGTCGGTTTATTAAAAATGGTTAATAATGTCGCTACAGGTACAAGAGTAGAAATAACCTCGTTAAAACAAGCCGCAGCATATTTAGGTGAAGATAAGTTAAGGCAGTTTGTGTCTATTTTAGCGCTATCTAAACTTACGTCTGATACGACAGATGAAGTCTGTAAACAAGCACTTATCACAGGTAAAATGATGTTTGCTTTAAGTGACAAAGGCGTATTTAAGTCAGTGAGTGATTTTGCCTTTATTACTGGTTTGTTAAGTGCGATTGAAGTAATGTTATCAATGCCTATGGCTGAAATAGTTAAAACAATGCCATTAGCGCAGCCAATTGAGAGTGCGTTAGTTACACATGCTGGATTACTCGGCCAATTACTGGACCTTACGACTAGTTATATATTAGGCCATGAAAACTTAACTACGAATGGTAATTTGAGTGAAAGTTTACAGCAATACTCACTCGATCAAACCGTAGTACAAGAAGAATTTTTAAAAGCTAGCGAGTGGTGTCAAAGCCTGAATATTGATGACTTATGAACGCTATAAGTGCAATGTTACAGCCTAATAACAATACTCGCTTCTCAGGTAACTTTTTACAAACTAGCTAAAACGGAGGAGGCTGCTGTAAGCAGTAATAGTTAATTACTTTCCTTTTAATAAGTCATAATTTATAAGTAACATTCTGTTACTTATAATAAAAATGTTCATAAAATATTATTTCAATCTAACCCTGTCTCTTATACACATCTCCGAGCCCACGAGACCGTACTAGATCTCGT
>CAJXRC010000300.1 GCA_913058405.1 uncultured Colwellia sp.
CGAGATCTAGTACGGTCTCGTGGGCTCGGAGATGTGTATAAGAGACAGGATCAGCTTATTTCCAGAGGTCTTTGATAACCCTGGATATCAAAGACAAAAATCTGCCATCGATCGTGAGTTTAATCAAAAATACGACCAAGCTATTTCTGTAGTAGAAGAACTTGCGCTAAAAGAGAATGTCGTTTTATATGAAGAAAATGGCGAAGTAGGCTTTTCCCCTTTGGTAGAGGGTAAACCTTTAAGTGATAAAGAGTTTTCTAATTTAAATGAAACCGATAGGGCTAATTTTTATAAGTCACTAAATGAGTTAGAGAACGTACTATCTGAGCAATTATTAGAGTTACCCTTATGGAAACGACTTTCTTTTGATGAGTTACGAAAACTTAAAAATGATACCGCTGAAAAAGCGGTTAAACCCTACTTAACAGAATTAGAAAAAGAATTTAGTAACAATGACGGTGTATTAGAGTACTTAGGTAAAGTAAAAAACCATGTAGTGGATGCTGTTTTAGAGATTTTAGTCACTGAATCAGATGATACCCCTACAGATAGAGAGTTACGTAAGTTAATGGTCGAACGCTTCTTACCAAACCTACTGGTACCAAGTGATAGCACCAAAGGTGCCCCTGTGGTTTATGAACAAAATCCTACGTATCAAAACTTATTTGGTCATGTTGATTTTGCAAGTTTCCAAGGCAGTAGCTATACCAGTTACCGTTTGATCAGACCTGGTGCCTTGCATAAAGCTAATGGCGGCTACTTATTATTAGACGCAGATAAAGTGTTAAGCCAACCCATGGTGTGGTCACGTTTGAAATTAGCGTTGAAAACTCAACAAATTACCATTGAAAATCCTTACTCTGAATATAGCCCGCCAAGTGGATATAGCTTACAACCGGAGAAAATACCTCTGCAAGTAAAAGTAGTTTTACTGGGTGATGCTGAAATCTATTATACCTTACAAGATTACGACCAAGAGTTTACTGAGCTATTTAGAGTCTTAGCTGATTTTGATCGTCACCTTGATAAAACGGATAGTAATTTGATTGCCTTTGGGCAATTAATTAGACAGCGAGCTGATAAACATAATTACCCTGAAGTGAGTGATGAAGCCGTATTAGAGTTAGTTCGTTACGCCCTTAGACGAGGTGAACATAAACATAAAGTGTCAGCAAATATCGTACAGGTAAATGATTTATTGGACGAGTCAAATTACTGCTGGCAAAAGCAAGGAAGCCAAGGTCCTTTGACAGCACAGCATATTGCTTTAGCCCAAGCTGCGAAAAAGCGTCGTATCGGTCGATTAAGTGAAACATGGCTCAGTGAAATAAAAGAACAGCAAGTATTGATCAATACCGAAGGAAGCTTTATTGGTAAGGTGAATGGCTTAACTGTGCTTGAAATAGGTGATAGTGTTTTCGGTACTCCTGCGCGTATAACAGCGACAGTTTATGCTGGTAGTGAAGGCGTGACAGATATCGAAAGAGAAGTTGATTTAGGCAAGTCGATTCACTCTAAAGGTGTTTTACTGTTAACTGGCTATTTAGGTCATAAATATGGACAAACATTTCCGGTAAGTATTTCTGCCAATATCGCTATAGAACAGTCTTATGGACACATAGATGGTGATAGTGCTTCGATGGCTGAACTCTGCGCACTTATCTCCGGTATTACTTTATTACCAATAGATCAAAGTCTTGCGATAACTGGCTCAATTAACCAACATGGTGAAGTGCAATCGATTGGTGGTGTTAATGAAAAAATTGAAGGCTTCTTTCAGCTTTGCCAAGATAAAGGTTTAACAGGGACACAAGGTGTTATCATTCCAAAAACAAACGTTATTAACTTAATGCTTAATGATGAAGTGATTAATGCTGTAGAGCGCGGAGAGTTTGCAATACACGCTGTTGAAAGCATTGACCAAGCGCTGGAGTTACTGATGAATGTTGATGCAGGTATTATTAGTAAAACGGGACGTTATCCTCGCAAGTCTATTCATGGTTTAGCACTTGATAAACTAGAAAATTTTTCGGATATACTTAATGGCTCTGAAGAGTAATATCAACCAACTCCAATTGCTTAATATGTAGCTGGTGTCTGGTCGAAAATTGTACTTGATTAGTGCTTTTGTTATGATGGTAAAACCAAACAGCAAGTAGCATGGTATTCCAGTGGAATTTTCGACCGAAGAATTAGAATTTTTCAACAATATCTTTGCTGAAAAATCAACCGATGGCGTAAGTAGCGATTCACACAACAAGTTTGCTGTGCAAAAAGGTGTACCGCAGAATTTAAAACAAGTGTTAGTGGGCAGCAAACTAACGTTATTAGCAGAAATTAGTCATTATCAACTGTGGTTCCCTGTATCACTATCCATCAATGATGAGGGTGACTTCTCACCTAAATTAGGTACTCCTGAAATCATAGATGTCAGAGGTAACGAGCGTAGCTGGCGCATGAAAACACCTAAAAATGTAGCCATTATTGATATATTTCATGGTCAAAAAATTGAAGTTTTATCTCTTTCTGCGACAGGGCTAACGTTAAAAGTGCCTAACTCAGACGATAATTACCTTGATTTGAAACAGTATTCTTTTGAAATGAGTTTAGCCGGAGAAGAGCCTCTTAAACTGGAGCTTGACTTAGTTAGGCATGATAAAAATATTGTTGCGGCAAAATTTAAAGATCTACAAGAAGGGAAGGAAGCATTGCGAAAATTCCTTTTCAATTCCCATCAAACGAAATATTCCAAACTTTATAAAGACGTTATTTAATTAAAGTTCTTGTCAATTCATTATATCTCTGTATAATGCGCGCCTCGATAACAGGTTGAATGAATTTCAGCCAAAGTTAGTCCAATAAGCGACTTACTTATACTAGCTAGCGATAGTTTAATGGATGTATAAGTATATTGAGATGAGTGGGGTTTTACCGCCCAATAGACTTCCCAGCTAATTCGCCCCTAGAATTAGCAAGAAATATAGCGTCAATAGAACGTTATGCGCCTTAAGTCTTCCTGGTGGTTTCCTCGTATATATTTTACGCAGGTTAAGACTTAGCAATTTAAATCAAATGCTAATAAGTGCAGCTAATTAACACCCGTTAATTTGGCGGCAGCTTTGTGATTGATTTTTATAATTACGCCCAAGTGATTATGCTCAAGAAATGCCTGCCTTGCGAAGATGAAAATTATTTATGACTGATAAAAAAACTGAAACTGAAACTGTAGCTGAATCTGTAGCTTTTGCCTCTTTAGGCTTACCTGAAAATCTATTATCTGCTGTTCTTTCAATTGGTTTCACCTCTGCTACCGATATTCAAGCACAGACTATTCCTCCATTACTTGAAGGTAAAGATGTTTTAGGTGAAGCACAAACTGGTACCGGTAAAACCGCTGCTTTTGGTTTACCTGCATTAGCAAAAATTGATACGTCAATTAGAAAACCACAATTAATGGTTTTAGCTCCTACACGTGAATTAGCAATGCAAGTTGCTGAAGCAATTGAATCTTTCGGTAAAGATATGAAAGGTTTACGCGTTGCTACATTATACGGTGGCCAATCTTATGGTCCACAATTTCAACAACTAGAGCGTGGAGCGCAAGTTGTTGTTGGTACTCCTGGTCGTTTAATGGACCATTTACGCCGTAAAAGCCTTAAATTAGATGATTTACGTGTTTGTGTGCTTGATGAAGCAGATGAAATGTTAAACATGGGCTTTTTAGAAGATATTCAGTGGATTTTGGATCACTTACCAAAAACTACTCAAATGTGCTTATTCTCTGCAACAATGCCACCAGCAATTCGTAAAATTGCTAATCGTTTCTTAAAAGATCCAGAGCATATTAAAATTGCTGCAGTTAAAAAAGCAAAAGCTAACATTACTCAATATGCATGGAAAGTTAGTGGCATCACTAAAATGACAGCATTAGAGCGTATTGCTGAAGTTGTTGAATACGATGCAATGATCATTTTCGTTCGTACACGTAATGATACTGTTGATGTTGCTGAAAAATTAGAGCGTGCTGGTTACCCTGCATTAGCACTAAACGGTGATATGAACCAAGCACAACGTGAACGTTGTATTGACCAAATGAAATCAGGTAAGTCTTCTATTTTAGTTGCTACTGATGTTGTTGCTCGTGGTCTAGATATTCCACGTATTTCATTAGTTATTAACTATGACTTACCTGGTGACAACGAAGCATATGTTCACCGTATTGGTCGTACAGGCCGTGCTGGTCGTGAAGGCATGTCAATTGCGTTCGTACGTCCACGTGAAATGTACTCAATTCGCCATTACGAGCGTTTAACCTCTGGTACTGTTCTTGATTACCAATTACCAAACATTCAAGAAATTGGTAAAATACGTATCGAACGTACACGTGTTGAAGTAGCTAAAATTGTTGCAGATAAAGATATCTCAGCTATGCGTGAAATCGTTGAAGGTATGGCTGCAGAGTCAGAAGTTTCAATGATTGATCTTGCTGCTGCGTTACTTTTCCAAAAGCAAATGAAGCAACCACTTCAACCAAAAGAAGATCCTAAGCCTCGTCGTGATGCACGTGAACGTAACGACCGTAACGACCGTGGCAACGACCGTAACAGTCGCGGCAATGACCGTAACAGTCGTGGTAACGACCGTAATGATCGTAACAGTCGCGGAAATGATCGCAATGACCGTGGTACACGTGAAGAAAGACCACGCAAAGCTAAAGTAAATCGTAGTGATGTTGATTGGCAGACTTACCGTTTAGAAGTTGGTAAAGAACATGGCGCACGTCCAGGTGATATTGTTGGCGCTATTGCTAATGAAATATCACTTGATAGTAGCTACATCGGCGCTATTAATTTGCATGATAAACATAGTTTTGTTCAGTTACCAAAAGGTATCCCAACAGACTTGTTTAATCAGTTGAAAGGAGTGCGTGTTCGTCGCCAACCTCTTTCAATCACTACGTCAGATGAAGCAGTTGTTAGCCAACAACAGCGTCCAGCTCGTCGTACTGAAAAAGCACCACGTCATACTTAATTGATGAGGTAGCTATACATCATTTCGCATAAAGGAGTGAATACTCTCTTATGCGAATTGGTAATACTCTAAAAGGCGCCTTATGGTGCCTTTTTTGTTTTTTCGCTATAAGAAAAGTGCTTTTAACGCTTTATACCAAGTTGATTAAGTTCTTTCACACTCAGCGAAAATTAAAAGGTTTAGAGGCAATGCATTGATTGTAGAGAATGGTTATTCCCTTATCAAAATCAAT
>CAJXRC010000301.1 GCA_913058405.1 uncultured Colwellia sp.
ATAAGAGACAGGTTGGGATGACAATGGTGTATTTAACTTTGAAGGTGGCTGTTACGCTAAAACAATCAACCTAAGCAAAGAAAACGAACCTGATATTTACAATGCCATTCGTCGTGACGCTTTACTAGAAAACGTTACGGTTGATGCAAATGGTAAAATCGATTTTGATGATAATTCAAAAACAGAAAACACCCGTGTTTCTTACCCAATTCATCATATTGATAACATTGTTAAGCCTGTTTCACGTGCTGGTCATGCTAAAAAAGTTATCTTCTTAACGGCTGATGCTTTTGGTGTTTTACCACCCGTAGCTAAATTAACACCAGAACAAACAGAATATTACTTTCTTTCAGGTTTTACCGCTAAATTAGCAGGTACTGAACGTGGTATTACTGAACCAACACCAACTTTCTCAAGTTGTTTTGGAGCAGCGTTCTTAAGCTTACACCCTACGCAATATGCTGAAGTTTTACATAAGCGTATGGATGATGCTGGCGCTGAAGCTTACCTTGTAAACACTGGCTGGAATGGTACAGGCAAAAGTTTATCTTCCTCTCGTGTTTAAGTAACTCATACCAAGCTCAAATTTTAGGTAATAAAAAAGCCAGCAGTTAATAAGTTAACTGCTGGCTTTAATGTCTCTTGAGCAAGGTTATTTAAGTAATAACCTTGAACTTAACACTTTATAACTGAGGACCGGCTGCAACAAGTGCTTTACCGTTATCAGTATCAGTAAATTTATCAAAGTTATTAACGAAACGCTTTGCTAAGTCAGCCGCTTTATCATTCCAAATACTGGCATCTTCGTAGGTGTTTCTTGGGTCAAGAATATCACCTTCAACACCAGCTAGAACTTTAGGTACTTCGAGGTTAAATAATGGAATAATTTCTGTTTCTGCATCATCAATTGAACCATCTAAGATAGCATCAATAATTGCACGCGTTGCTTTAATAGAAATACGTTTGCCAGTGCCATTCCAACCCGTATTAACTAAGTAAGCTTCAGCGCCAACTGCGTCCATACGTTTATGTAAAACTTCTGCGTATTGAGTTGGGTGTAAGCTTAAGAAAGCAGCACCAAAACAGCTTGAGAAAGTAGGTGTTGGTTCAGTAATACCGCGCTCAGTACCTGCTAATTTAGCCGTAAAACCTGAAAGGAAATAATATTCAGTTTGCTCTGGCGTTAATTTAGCTACTGGTGGTAAGACACCAAATGCATCAGCAGTTAAGAAAATTACTTTTTTAGCATGGCCAGCACGTGAAACAGGTTTAACGATGTTATCTATATGATGAATTGGGTAAGATACACGAGTGTTCTCAGTTTTTGAGTTATCGTCAAAATCAATTTTACCATCAGCACCAACAGTAACGTTTTCTAATAAAGCGTCACGACGAATAGCATTGTAGATATCAGGTTCATTTTCTTTGCTTAGGTTGATAGTTTTCGCGTAACAACCACCTTCAAAGTTAAATACACCATTGTCATCCCAACCATGTTCATCATCACCAATAAGCTGACGCTTAGGATCTGTTGATAAGGTTGTTTTACCTGTACCAGATAAACCGAAGAAAATAGCGGTGTCGCCATCTTTACCTACGTTTGCACTACAGTGCATAGAAGCAATACCTTGAAGCGGAAGGTAGTAGTTCATCATTGAGAACATACCTTTTTTCATTTCACCGCCGTACCAAGTACCACCAATCAATTGAATTTTTTCAGTTAAGTTGAAAGCAACAAAGTTCTCAGAGTTAAGGCCTTGCTCTTCCCATTTATCATTAACTGTTTTAGCACCGTTCATTACTACGAAGTCTGGTTCGTAGTTTTCTAGTTCAGCATCAGTTGGACGAATGAACATGTTCTTAACAAAGTGAGCTTGCCAAGCAACTTGGGTAATGAAACGAACTTTTAATCGTGTTGCTTCATCAGCACCACAATATGTATCAACGACGAATAAACGTTGACCAGAAAGTTGTGTAGTTACTAAGCCTTTTAAATGATCCCATGTTTCAGGAGTCATTGCTTTGTTATCATTTTTACCTTGATCAGACCACCATACTGTATCGCGAGTTACGTCATCGCGAACAATATATTTATCTTTAGGAGAGCGACCGGTAAATATCCCCGTGTCTACATTAACAGCACCTAGCTCAGTCACTACGCCTTTATCAAAGCCTTCGAGGCTAGCTTTAGTTTCTTCACTAAAAAGTAACTCATACGATGGATTATATACAACTTCGTTAACATCGTTGATGCCGTATTGTGACAAATCAATTGAGTTTTTCGGGGCGGTCATAGCAAGTTCACTCCTAAGTATGACAAATTTTAATTTAAGTAAGTCGGTTATTGAAGGACGTCATGAAAGTTTTCATTCCGTCTTTATTGCGGAGTATTTTAGGGTAATAACGAACAAAACGAAAGTAAAAAATAGTTTATTGTGAAAGTTTTCACTATAAATAAAATAAATGACTACCATTAATATTGCTGTTATTTTAATTTAATAATCTTTAGGTCAATAAAGTAAAGGGCTGTAGCGTTGTATTGGTTGGCTATTAATTATCACTATATGGAATAAGTGATAATTAATAACGAAGCTTTTGCTTAGTTTTAGCATCAAAAAGGAGGTTTTTTTTAATGATTAACTTTCGAAATGAAACTTTGGAGGCTTAGTTCATCAAAATCATAAGTCGTGATGCAGTAATCACAAGTCATCGAAATTTTACCTTGTTCCGCTAATATTGCTTTTATTTCACTTGGTTCGATTTGTGATATTGCCGATAAACATTTATCCGCAGAACAACCGCATACATAGGTAACTGCTTGAGGCTCAAAAATATTGACTTTTTCTTGATGATACAAACGATAAAGTAAAGCTTCAGCTTCTAATGAAAAAACTTCTTCACTTTTAATTGTGTTGGTAAGCTGGCATAAGTGCTCAAAGTCACTTAGCTGTTGCTCTTTGTTTTCAATACTCCCGTCACCATCAGGTAATAACTGCACTAAAGCACCTGCGGATAATTGCTGCTCGGTATCACAGAATAACCAAATTTTTGTAGGGATTTGTTCTGAAACTTCAAAATAGTGAGCTAAACAATCAGCAAGAGTCTCTTTATCTAAAGCAACAACACCTTGGTAAGCTTCACCTACGCTAGGGCGTATGGTAATGATCATTGTGCCTTTACCGATTAAAGTTTGCAGTGTCTCAGCAGAGGTTTCTTCTGCCATTTTAGCAATACCGCGCATTTGTTGATTATTATTGCCGCTAACCGACATATAGCCAACAGGTCCATCACCTTGCAATTGCACGGTAATATCACCTTCAAACTTTAATGTTGCTGTTAATAGGCAAGTGGCACTTAGCAGTTCACCTAATAATTTCTCTACACCAGCAGGGTAGTTATGGTTTTTAATGATGCTTTTAAAACTACTACTTAACTGTACTAATTCACCACGTGCATGGGCGTCGGTAAATAAGTAGCGATTTAATACATTGAGTTGGCTCATGACAATTAGATCCTTTCTTTAAATTCACGTAGTTTTCTACGTTGTTTTTTATCTGGTTTAGTATCACTAGCAGGGCTAAGTAAGATACCTTGCTTACGTGCCAAGGAATTTTTCTCTCGGGTTTCAACACTTTGCTTGCTTTCTTGGTATAAAGTTTGAGCAAAAGTAGCGTCACTGCGTTTGTCTGCTAATGCGATAACGGTGACTTCTTTTTCCTCAAAACCTTGTCTTATTTTTATTATATCACCGATTGATACGGCTTTACCTGACTTAGTGCGCTGGCTATTATAAAAAACTTTTCCGCCATCAATCATCTGTTTTGCTATTGCACGGGTTCGATAAAAGCGTGCTGCCCAAAGCCATTTATCTAAGCGAATAGTGTTTTTTTGTGGATCTTGACTTGTTGTCATAATAAACCTGTAAGCTGGAACTTATATGAAATATATTGGTCTGAAAATTAACATTACAACCTTTATATATGCAGCCTTAGCGACTTAATTACTATTTAGTTACGATTTAATTTGCTCAAAAAGCTTAAAAACTCAGGCTATGGCTTGTTGCTTACCTTGCGGTCAAGTATCATTCGTGTTTACTTAACATAAATCTAACATATGGCGGCGGCTATAAATGAGTAGATTATTTCAAAATAACAACAATATAAGTAGCTATGGCATTTCCCACTAACATGACAGCGTTTGCATCATTATTCACTCAACTAGGTCATCGACGAGTTGCGCAATCAGTGATGGTATTATTAGTCGTTTATATTGCGTTTGTAAGCGCAAAAATCACTTGGTCACTTGTCTCTCAAGAACAAACGAGTCAGAACGCAGCTGCGAATGGCAACTCAAAAAATGTTAATGCTAACAAAGTAAGCAAAGCGGTCGATGTTGCTAAGATTCAATCACTTAACCTTTTTGGTTTATATAATGAGAATAGTGAAGAAGCAGCTGAAATTGAAATGGCGAATGTGCCTGAAACTCAATTAAACTTAACTTTGGCGGGTCTTGTTGCTAGTGATGAAAAATCTATTGCTGCAGCGATCATTGAAAATCAGGGTAAACAAGAGACTTACGGTATTGGTGATATCATCATTGGTACACGTGCCAATCTCGAACAAGTGTTAATTGACAGGGTGATAATTAAGCACTCTGGTCGTTTAGAAACCTTGATGCTTGATGGTTTTGATTACAGTAAACCTGCCAGAGAAGTTGCTAATAAAACCAATTCAAGAAAAACACGTTCCAATGTGGGAGCAAAGCCTGCTGGTACTGGGGTTGTTGATCAAAGAAATAATAAAGCTTTAACCGCGACAGCGAAAAACCTGCGAAATGAATTGTCTCAAAATCCGGCAAAAATAAGCGATTATTTACGAATTTCACCGAAACGTAAAGGTGGGAATATAGTCGGTTATTCGCTTCGACCAGGTAAAAAACCAGAATTTTTTAAACTGTCTGGCTTAAAGACAGGTGATGTAGCTGTTCAAATGAATGGTTTTGATTTAATTGCTCCTACACAGGCAATGCAAGCGATGGCGGAAATGAAAAAAGCGCGTGATATTTCACTCTTGGTTGATCGGCAAGGTAGTTTGACCGAAATACTGATCAGTTTGGATTAAGTTGTGAGACCAACCGAATTTATAGTCGTAATAATTACGCTACATAGTAACTGTCTCTTATACACATCTCCGAGCCCACGAGACCGTACTAGATCTCGT
>CAJXRC010000302.1 GCA_913058405.1 uncultured Colwellia sp.
TCTACACTATCCTCTTCGTCGGCAGCGTCAGATGTGTATAAGAGACAGGTTTACGATTTATGCCAATCATTAAGTTAGGTACAGGCTTTAGATTACTTTGGACTGGCCGTATCCCAGATGAAGATAAAAGTGCAAAAGGTGAAATAAGCCCTTTTAATGCATTAATGACCTCACTATCTGCAACTATCGGTACTGGTAATATCGCAGGTGTTGCAACTGCTATATTCCTAGGTGGCCCAGGTGCTCTATTTTGGATGTGGTGTACTGCCTTAGTAGGTATGGCAACTAAATTCGCTGAAGCGGTACTTGCTGTACGCTATCGTGAAGTAGATGCTAACGGAAACCACATTGGTGGTCCGATGTACTATATCAAAAATGGTTTATCAAGCAGATGGGGTTGGTTAGGTGGTGCATTCGCACTCTTCGGTTCTATCGCCGCTTTTGGTATTGGTAACACAGTACAATCAAACTCAGTTGCCAATGCACTGGAAAGTAGCTTTGGTGTTCCACCTGTTGCTACGGGTATTATCTTAATGGTACTTGTAGGTTTAGTGCTTATGGGTGGTATTAAACGTATTGGTGATGTTGCTGGTAAACTTGTTCCTCTAATGGCAATCTTCTACATCAGTTGTGGTATTGTTGTGTTGATGGTACATGCTGCTGAACTTCCTGCTGCTATTGCTCTAATTTTTGAAAGTGCATTTACAGAAACTGCTGCTGAAGGTGGATTCGCCGGTGCTGCTGTTTGGGCTGCTATTCGTTTCGGTGTGGCTCGTGGTGTATTCTCAAATGAAGCTGGTTTAGGTAGTGCTCCTATCGCTCATGCAGCGGCTAAAACTAATAACCCTGTAGCTCAAGGCCTTGTTGGCATGTTAGGTACGTTTATTGATACATTAGTTGTTTGTTCAATTACTGGTTTAGCTATTGTAGTTTCTGGTGAGTGGACATCTGGTTCAACGGGTGCTGAATTAACATCCAATGCTTTTGCCACAGCGATTCCATATGGTAACTACATTGTAGCTATTGCTCTTACAGTTTTTGCATTTACAACTATCCTAGGTTGGAGTGTATACGGTGAGAAATGTGTACAGTACTTCTTTGGTGTTAAAGCGATTATGCCTTTCCGTATTCTTTGGATTATAGTAGTACCTGTTGGCGCTATTGGTTCATTAGAATTCATCTGGTTACTTGCTGATACAATGAACGCGTTAATGGCAATTCCTAACTTAATCGCACTAGTATTACTAAGTCCGATAGTGATTAAATTAACCCGCGAATATTTTGTTAGCGGCGGCGAAGCTCCTGCTGAAATGACAAAACAAGCAGACTAATTACCTGCTATTTCAAACTATACTTTGGGCCGCCCTTTATGGGCGGTTTACGGAGATCTTATGACTGAATCAAATCAAGAATTGCTAAAAACTCCCTGTTACGACCTTCATATTGAAGCTGGTGGCAAAATGGTACCATTTGCTGGCTATGATATGCCTGTTCAGTACAACATGGGCGTTAAGAAAGAGCATTTACATACACGTGCTCAAGCAGGATTGTTCGATGTCTCTCATATGGGACAATTAAAATTAGTTGGAAAAAATGCTGCGGCCGCATTAGAAACATTAGTGCCTGTGGATATTATCGATTTACCGCAAGGTAAGCAGCGTTATGCATTATTTACCAATGATCAAGGCGGTTTGCTTGATGATTTGATGGTAAGTAACTTTGGTGACCATTTATTTGTTGTTGTTAATGCCGCATGTAAAGCACAAGATATCGCGCACATGCAAAAACATCTGCCAGCTGATGTTGAGATAGAAATTCTTGAAGGCCGTGCTTTATTAGCGCTACAGGGACCTAAAGCTGGTGAAGTTTTAAAACGCTTATTACCTGAGTCTGCTGATATGGTGTTTATGGATTCTCGTGTTGTCGATTTCGCAGGCGCAGAATGTATTATTGGTCGTGCTGGTTATACCGGTGAAGATGGTTTTGAAATCTCAATTCCAGGTGAACATGCAGAGCGTATTACTCGCCTGATGTTAGCTGAAGAAGAAATTGAGTGGATTGGCTTAGGCGCACGTGATTCTCTTCGTTTAGAGTCAGGTTTATGTTTATATGGCCATGATATCGACCAAACAACAACACCTGTTGAAGCAAGTTTATTGTGGGCAATTAGTAAGATAAGACGTACTGATGGCGCACGTGCTGGTGGCTTCCCTGGCGCTGATATTATCTTAGATCAAATTGCTACTAAAGATGTTAACCGTAAACGCATTGGCATGGTTGGTTTAGGTAAAGCTCCTGTTCGAGAAGGTACTAAATTATTCAATGCACAAGGTGATGAAATTGGTGTGGTAACCAGTGGTACAGCAGGCCCAACAAAAGGTTCTCCTATTGCTATGGGTTATGTTCAAACTCAATATGCAGTACTTGATACTGAAATTTTTGCCGAAGTTCGTGGTAAAAAACTACCAATGCTTATTCAAAAAATGCCATTTGTTGAGCAACGCTATTTTAGAGGCTGAAACTAGTGATACAAGATAGCGCCCACAGTAGCCTATCTTAATCTAAGCCTTTAACAGAATTAAACGATACTCATTGCTTAATTCTGTTAATTTTTATTGTCATCCCTGTTAAACCAATCACGTTTTAAGCACCTGTAATTATCTTTATTTTCCTCCTCATTAGGCCGACATACGCAGCACTAAGAGTCAGTGAGATAATATAGAGTAAATTATACTTAACTATAGGTAATCTTTGACTATACTTTATTCGAAAATATAGATTCAATTGTTTTACTTCGAGCATTAGGATGCATTTTTATGAAAAAGGAAAATAAAGATAACAATTGATTGTTTAGCTAGGACACTTATTGAGCCTACAAATAACTTATACCGAATGGATCAATAAATCAGTCCGACGGGGATTACATTCAGGCAATTATCAATGTTAAAATTTTTCACTGGTTTAATACTGTTGTTATTTACATCATCAAGCTTTGCATGTGTAGAAAGTAAAAATAAGCTGTTTTTATCTAAAATTCATTGGGTAACGGAAGACTATCCGCCGTATAACTATCTTGATGAATCAGGTCGTTTAGTGGGAGCAGTACCTGAAATTTTAGCTATGATCTACGGTGAACTTAGCATAAAAAAAAGAGGTAATAATATTATTCTCCTCCCATGGGCTAGGTTGATAATGTATATGGAGCGTTACCCTGATTACGCGGCATTTTCGATGGTAACAACTCTAGAGCGAGCAAAAAAATTTAAGCTTGTTCCTCTACCGATTACCACGAAAATATCTATTTTAGCGTTAACGTCAAATATTGATACCCTGCAAAATAAAGCCATTGATGAATTAACTGTTGCTGTTGTAAGAGGTGACATTGGTCAAAAATTATTGAATATTCAAGAAAACCCAGCACAGCAGGTTGAAACAACTTCTGCTATCAGTATGTTGGAAATGTTATTACGTAAACGCGTAGATGCCATTGCCTATTCAGAAGATGTTACCTATTACCAACTAAAAAAATTAGGCGTTGAAACGAGTACTGTTAGTTCTCTTTATTTACTCAAAGATGATTCAGATGTTAATTTTGTTTTTCACAAAGATGCGTCAAATTGTGTCATTGATTTGTTTACGAAAAAACTAGAAGTACTGAATGAGAGCGGAAAATTACTACCCGTATGGAAAAAGTACATTCAGGACTAAATAGTCGTCTTATACCAAACGGCTGAACTTATTGCTCAGTCTAGAGCTGCTTTATTTAGCTTATTAAAATAAGCTAAATTAGTTGAACATAGTGAGTCTATATTTCATTTATTTTGTGATGCTATCAGTTTGGTATTAATGTCCTAAACCCGAATGTCGTTAATAAAAAAAACTTAATCGAGAGTTATAATATGAAAAAAATGCTTGGATTTAGAAGTGCTTTGATTACCTCAATGAGTGGTTTAATCATCTTTTGTTTACTAGTGTCCAATTGGATGTCTTATAATGAAATTCGTGATAATACAGTCGAAGATGTGAATGAATTATCCAAAAGCATGGTTCGTTATGAAGCCGATAAAGTTGAAACATGGTTTCAGTCTAAAGCTAAATTAATCGATGAATTGTCTAATAATTATGTGAACGGTTCGTTTCAAGATAACTTTGTTGGAATTGCAAAATTAGCTAAAACTGCAGGGGATGTCAGCGCTATATATATCGGCTTCGATGATGGTCGAGCATACTCTACTTCGGTTGGTGACGCTTGGGTTGATGGTGTTGCGAAACTTGAATTATATGATCCGACAAAGCGCCCTTGGTATAGTCAAGCTAAAGCCAGTAATGTATTAGATATAACTGAAGTTTACCCTGATGCAACAACCGGAAATGATGTTGTGTCGATTATTAAAGTGATGAATGATGGTGTTGCTTTAGCCGATATTGAATTGACTATCTTAGGTGATACGGTGAAGGGCATTGATCAGCCTGGTGCGATATCTGTTATAACCGATGAAAAAGGCAATGTATTAGCTTCAACGTCTAAAGTTGTGGTGGTGGGAACGCCTTTTCGTAATGCTGGTATGGCAGATCTTGAAAGAGAAATGTTGTCACAAGATGAAATGATGCAAGACTATACTTTAAATGGTGTAGATAAAATTGCCTTTACTAAATCAATTCAGTTGGTCAATGGTAAAAAATGGTATTTGTTCGTAGGCATTGATAAATCTGTTGCTTATGCTTCTCTAGGTACAGCGCTTAATCAAGCGGTGTTATCTTCTATTGTTATGATTGTTATTGGTATTTCAGTACTGCTACTCGTTTTACAAGCACTGTATCGACCTATTTTATTACTTAAAGAAATGGTACATGACTTGTCTAAAGGTAACGGTGATTTAACGTCTCGCTTGCCTGTTAAGAACAATGATGACCTAGGCCTTATCTCTGAAAATATAAATTTATTTATTGAAAAACTGCAACGTTTAATGCTTGATGTATCGCAGTCTAGTAATGAAATTGATGACAGTATACAAACTGTCTCTTATACACATCTCCGAGCCCACGAGACCGTACTAGATCTCGTAT
>CAJXRC010000303.1 GCA_913058405.1 uncultured Colwellia sp.
TACGAGATCTAGTACGGTCTCGTGGGCTCGGAGATGTGTATAAGAGACAGTATCAGACCTGCTAACTCAAACAAAATGGGCTATTGATTTAACACTTCTAAAGGTAATGAATGACAGGATAGTAACAAGGATTGGTATCAAAAGAAGGAAGTCACGCTAGTAAAAGCACTAGCGTGATAGGTTTGAAACACTAAGAATAAATTAATGTTTTTTAAGCTCATTAGCTTTTAATAACATAGACTTACTTTCTTCAAGGAAATCTCCCGCATAATCACCAAACCAATCAGAAACATTATTGAACATATCAACAAAAGCATCTTTATCATCGAGGCTGACATCTTCAAGCAGTTCTAAAAATCGGTAAGCAAAACGTTTCATCATGCTTACATTATCCTTGTTAGCAAAAATAATATCCGCATAAAGAGTAGGATCTTGAGCAAATAATCGCCCAACCATAATCAATTCTAATCGATAAATAGGTGAGCTCATCGCTACCAAATTCTCTATATCAGCGCCCTCACTCATCAAGTGGTAGCCGTAAGCGATAGTAGAAAAATGTCGCATAACTTGCACCATCGACATAGCTTGGTCATGTTCGTGTGCTTGCACCGGATAAATTTTAGCGCCCCACACCTCAAACTGCTCAATTAACCATTGGTATTGTTCTGGATTTCTACCTTCACAACTTATGATAGTTTGTTTTATTAAACCGGTAACATCAGGACCAAACATGGGATGTAAGCCAACGACAGGACCAGCATGCACCTTTTTCATCTCAAATAAGGGCGACTCTTTAATACTGGTTAAATCAGCAAGGATGCAGGTTTTAGGCAAGTTATTAAGATGATGAATAACCATAGTCGTCAGACGAATAGGTACAGCAACAATGACTAAGCTTGCATCAGCTAAAATAGCTTCACTGTTGGGCCAATCATTTTGCTCAATAATAGCAACTTGGTAATCAGAACGTTGAAACAGGTCGACAAAAACAGAGCCTAGCTGACCTTTACCACCGACTACCACAACCTTTTTGCACTCAGGATTAACACAGCGATAGCCACTAGCATCTTGACTGACATAAGAATCACGCATTAAACGTCGTAAAACATCTTCAATTAAATCAGGCGATAGCCCAGCTTCACTTGCCTGCTGACGACGTTTAGCAAATAAACTTGCCTCACGTTTAGCATCGTAAATGGGCTTACCAACACCACTCTTTAGTTGGCCAACTTTACTGGTAATGGCAAGTCGTCTTTGCAATAACTTGACTAAATCACTATCAATTTCATCAATTTCGTCACGTAAACTGGTTAACTTTTTATCAAAGTCGGGATCTGAATTCGTCATTAATGTCTCTTATCTACAACATATTATTTAAAGCATATTATTTAATGCCTTCAAAATAGAAAACGCGACATATACCTGTTCACCGTGATTGGTAGCAGGTATAAGTCGCGTCTAAATAAAGTAGCTTGCCTAATAATGTTAGGCAGATACTTTTTAAGCGGAACGCGAGGTTAAACAACCTGATAGACGGGCATTAGCATCATCTAATAATTTCTCTGTTTCAGCAAAATCAATACAAGCATCGGTAACAGAAACGCCATATGCTAAGTCTTCTTTTGCTAAATCACTGCTTTGATTACCCGCGTTAATATTACTCTCTAACATTATACCAATAATTGACTTATTACCCGCACAAATTTGCTCAACCACATCCTGTGTCACTATAGGCTGACGAGTATAATCTTTACTTGAGTTACCGTGACTACAGTCAACAATAATACCTGGTTCAATACCTTGTTTAGCTAAGGCTTGTTCGCACTCTGCAATACTTTTTGCATCGTAATTAGGTGCTGTGCCGCCACGTAAAATAACATGGCCATCAGGATTACCACTTGTTTGGATTAAAGCAACCTGCCCTTGGCGGTTTATCCCCATGAAGTGATGTGGTGAAGCAGCAGATTGCAATGCGTTTACTGCAACACTTAAACTACCGTTAGTACCATTTTTAAAGCCTATTGGCATGGATAAACCACTGGCCATTTCTCTGTGAGTTTGCGACTCAGTAGTACGTGCGCCGATAGCTGACCAACTAAATGCTTCAGCAAGGTATTGCGGACTAATAGGATCAAGCGCTTCAGTTGCCAAAGGTAAACCAAGTTCTGTTAAGTAAAGAATCAATTCTCGTGCTTTTCTAAGGCCGGTTTCAACATCAAATGAACCATCCATATGTGGATCATTGATCAAACCTTTCCAACCCACTGTAGTACGTGGTTTTTCAAAATAAACACGCATAACAACGAATAATGAACCTTGGTATTTATTGTGTAGTACTTTTAATTTACGTGCATAGTCTTTAGCTGCTTCAACATCATGTACAGAACACGGACCCGAAATAACGAGCAAACGAGGATCACGTTTATGGATTATGTCACTAATTGTTTTACGTGATTGCTGAACAAACTCACGACCTTCTTCTGAAAGTGGTAATTCAGCACGCAATGCTTCAGGGGTAATTAATACATGCTCAGCATTCACGTGAATGTTATTTGAGCTAGTCGGTACGGCAGATAATTCGCTGGCTGTTGTCATGGTTTTTCCTCAATGGTGTTCTTTTCCACTAGGTGGATCTTTAAAAGTGTATTGACGTGAGCTAAATAAACAGATTAAACATGTGAAATTCAAGGTAGGAAAAAGCGACTAAATAAGGGCTACAGCTCAACCAAAAACAAAAACAAGAAATCGTAAAGATTTAAATACGCGATTTGTATTGTTATTTTTACACTCTTTTTTACGTATGTATAGTGTTAATTCGAAAAATATAGAAAATGGAGTAAAAATTTACCGATAAGAAAAATATACTGCATAAAAAAAGCGCCTTTCGGCGCTTTTTATTAGTGTATAAGTATAAACCGCTAAGGTTTATGCACCATGAATGATACGTTTATCAATCAGGTTTTCAACAACACTTGGATCTGCCAACGTAGAAGTATCACCTAAAGTATCTACATCATTTTCAGCAATTTTACGTAAAATACGACGCATAATTTTACCTGAGCGTGTTTTAGGTAAGCCCGGAGCCCATTGAATATAATCAGGTTTAGCAAAACGACCTAATTCTTTTGCAACAAATTCACGTAGCTCTACGTTTAACTCGTCTGATTCAGTCGCATTACCCATTAAGGTGACGTAACAATAAACGCCTTGACCTTTAATTTCATGTGGGTAACCAACAACAGCCGCTTCTGCAACAGCTGGATGAAGTACTAAAGCACTTTCAATTTCAGCAGTACCTAATCTGTGACCAGAGACGTTAAGCACGTCATCAACGCGACCAGTTATCCAGTAATAACCGTCTTCATCACGTTTAGCGCCATCACCAGTAAAGTAATTACCTGGGTATTGACCTAAATATGTTTGATAGAAACGATTATGATCACCATAAACTGTACGTAATTGTCCTGGCCAACTTGCCGTCATGACTAATAGACCTGCATTTTCACCTTCTAAGGTATTGCCGTCTTTATCAAACAGCGCCGGTTGTACACCAAAGAATGGCTTACCTGCACAACCTGGTTTCATATCAACTGCACCAGGTAGTGAAGTAATTAAAATACCACCTGTTTCTGTTTGCCACCAAGTATCAACAATTGGGCAATTACTCTTGCCAACAACTTCATAATACCAATGCCATGCTTCAGGGTTAATTGGCTCACCTACCGTACCTAACAAGCGTAAAGAGGATAAATCAGCTTGGTTAACTAAGTCGTCACCAACACTCATTAATGCACGAATGGCTGTAGGAGCAGTGTAAAATACGTTAACTTTATGTTTTTCACATACTTGCCAAAAACGACCAGCATCAGGGTACGTTGGTACACCTTCAAAGACTAACGTTGTTGCACCGTTTGCTAACGGGCCGTAGAAAATATAAGAGTGACCCGTGATCCAACCAGCATCGGCTGTACACCAGTAAACTTCACCTTCTTTATAATCAAAGACATACTTATGTGTCATCGCAGCATAAAGAATGTAACCACCACAAGTATGTACTACACCTTTTGGTGTGCCCGTTGAGCCTGAAGTATAAAGAACAAATAAAGGATCTTCAGCATCCATTACTTCGGGTTCACATACCGCTGATTGTTTAGCAACGGCTTCTTCGTAGTTAATATCTACTTTGTCATTCCAAGCAACATCACCACCAGTTCGAGCAACAACAATTACTGAGTGAACGTTAGGACAATCAGCAACTGCAGCATCAACATTTGATTTAAGTGGAATACGTTTGCCACCACGTAATGATTGATCAGCAGTGATAACGACTTTACAGTCTGCATCAAGTACACGCGCTTTAATTGATTCAGTAGAGAAGCCACCAAATACAACCGAATGGATTGCACCAATACGTGCACACGCTAACATAGCGTAACCTACTTCAGGGATCATCGGCATGTAGATACATACTCGGTCGCCCTTTTTAACGCCACGTTCTTTTAATAAATTGGCAAAACGACATACATGGTCGTGTAATTCTTGATACGTTACTTTTGAATCATCATTTGGATCATCGCCTTCAAAAATAATAGCGGTATCATTTGCTTTAGTCGCTAAATGACGATCAATACAGTTATAACTTACGTTAAGTTTACCGCCGGAGAACCAGTTGATTTCAGAATTTTTAAGGTCAACTTTACTTACGCTGTCCCAAGGTTGGTACCAATCGATAAATTCTTTTGCTTGTTCGCCCCAGAATTCATCTGGCTGCTCAATTGATTGCTTATACATGGCATCGTATGTAGCTGCATCGATATGAGTGTGCGCTTTGGCTTTCTCTGAAACTGGATAACAAGATTTTAATTCTTTCATTTTCTCTTCCTTCGGACTTAACTTGAGGTTATTAATACCATTGAGATTAATTAATTAACACTATGTTGACCCATTAATTAACTCATTTGGTATAACATGAAATATTTTTCTTTATATTTTTTATTCTTCAACGCTAAATATTTCGAATAATGCTTACATAATATCTGTCTCTTATACACATCTGACGCT
>CAJXRC010000304.1 GCA_913058405.1 uncultured Colwellia sp.
CAGCGTCAGATGTGTATAAGAGACAGGGCTTCACAGGCAGAAGATTATGCCCAAATGCAAATCGCGCTTGAAACGGTAAAAGAGGGAATTGCCCATTTTGATAGTGGTCTTGCGACCAAACGTGCGCTGCTAGATGGACAGGAGCCAAGACGCGTAGCCTTAACGTGGTTCAAAACTCAGATGGATATACTGCCCAGCATACCTGAAGACAATCAGACTATTATTTTGGGGATGACGCCGTTTCACACTTCTATTATGGTGATTTTATTGCTCTTTGCTGTTGTCATGATATACGTATATGGATTGAAAATGCGCAGAGCATCCGTGTTGCTCGAGCAACTCAAAAATGATGAAAAAAATACTAAGGCTTCAGGCACAAGTCAAAAAAACAACACTGGCTTACCCACAAATACTGATACGCCAATAGTTGATGTAGAAACAGCGACATCCGTCCCAACTAATAATGGTGTAAACAGTGACTTATCAGCCTCAATACCTGTAAATTCTGCTGACTCAGGGATGCGACGAAAAGTGTTTAGCGGTGAGATGAAAGTCACAGCGATATTCATTGAAACCCATGATGTTAAAACATTTCGCTTTGCTCATCCGAACAATGACCTCATTCCTTTCAGTTACGAGCCGGGTCAATTTGTCACTTTTTCGCTGCAAATTGATGGCGTCGATAAATTAGTTAAACGTTCTTATACAATAGCTTCATCACCCACACAAACACATTATTTTGAAGTCACCATAAAACGTGAAGAGCATGGTGTGGTATCTCGTTTTTTGCATGACAATGTAAAAGTGGGGGATTCGCTTAAGGTCAAAGCGCCAGGTGGAAAATTCTTTTTTAATGGGAAAGGCGAAAACAGTGTCATGCTCATATCAGGCGGTGTCGGGATCACCCCTATGATGAGCGCAGTAAGATATTTAACCGCGACTTGTTGGGACGGTGATATATATTTTCTGTTTTGCACACGTACTACGAAGGACTTTATTTTTGAACAGGAGTTAAGGTATTTACAGGCTCGTTATTCAAATTTGAAAGTAATTGTGAGTATGACGCAAGCAAAGGGGACATCATGGATGGGTCCACAGGGGCGTTTGACCTTTGGATTAATTCAAGATTTTGTGCCTGAAATTGAAGCAAAAACTGCCCATATCTGCGGACCGCCAGCCATGATGGAGGCCATGAAGGGGATCCTTTCTGGTTTAGGCGTGCCTGAGAGCCAAATAAAAACGGAGGCTTTTGGTCCTGCAACTCCTAAAAGCCTTAATAAACCTAACGTTACTCAGCAAGTGCTAGAAAAAGTGAGAGAAAAGCAAATTACCTTTAGTCTTTCTGGTAAACAAGCTCCGGTGAATGCAGATGAAACAATCTTAGATGTTGCTGATTCACTCGATATTGATATTGATAACTCTTGCCGTGCCGGCTCATGTGGAAGCTGCAAAGTAAAGCTCACCAAAGGAGCAGTAGAAATGGACGTTGATGACGGGTTAGAGCCGCAAGATAAAAAAGAAGGATATATACTAGCATGTCAGGCTATCCCAACGTCAGATGTTGAGGTAGAAGCTTAAATGAATACACATGAGCGAAATTTAGTCGGTAGCTTAGTCGCACTCATGATTTTACTTTGGCTAGGCTTTTTGTGGCATCGCTCTTCACAGTTTCCGGGTACTCTAAGCGGTTTTGTTGTCGGAGCACTAGCCAGCATATTGATGCTGATCCCACTTGTATATATGTTCATAAAGCGAACAAAGTCCCTAAAAAAGAGCATCACAAAATTCATTCCTATGGCAACTCTGCTCAAAATCCATATTTACGCGGGTGTGCTAGGACCAATATTGGCGTTGATACATAGCGCGCACAGATTTGCTAGTCCCGTCGGTATAATACTTGTGTTGTTTATGATGGTAGTGGTTCTGAGCGGTTTTGTAGGCCGATATGTACTTGGTTTAATATCAACGAAAATGAAAGAAAAAAAGCGTCAATTAAACGAGTTTCAACACGCATTAAATGACTCAAAAAACGACTTGAGAGATGGCGTTAGTGATGCTCAGTATGAAGCGTTTACTAAACGCACTTCAAATATCCTTCCGTCCTTTAGTCTAAGCTTGCTCGGCACTAGACAAGATAAATCATTGCTAAAAGAAAAAGAGTTGCTGAAGATAGTGGATGCCATCTCAGACATCGAATATAGCATTATGATCCATAACACAGCAAAAACTTGGTTTTCTCGCTGGTTGAAGTTTCACATCTTTATTTCAATGACGCTATATTGTGTTCTGTTTATACATATAGCAAGTGAGGTTTATTTTGGGCTTAGGTGGCTATAATGAAATGGTTTGTCGGTGTATTAGCAATCATAGTCTTAGCGTTTGGCCTGAGTCATTTTTGGCACGAGCCTGAAGATTTATCCAAATTAGATTGGGAGCAGGCAATAAGTCCTGGCTCACTTAGTCAATCTCATGCTTTTATTGATAACGATTGTTTAAGTTGTCATACCCCAATTAAAGGGGTAGAGAGAGATAAATGTGTTGCTTGTCATGCAAACGATACGCATATTGTTGCACGTCAACCAACTGCCTTTCATGCTGATATACAGGAGTGCACCAGTTGCCATATTGAGCATGAAGGTCTCAATGCCAATATTTCTAAGATGGATCATGGTGCGTTGGTTGACATTGGCTTTGACATGCTTCCAAATCTTGATATGCCTTTTGATAAGGACGCCACAACCATTGCACTTGTTACTTATTTGCTCACGAATAAACAAAGACCTGAACCGCTCTTTATTCACCCTGAAGTAACCAACAAAGAGGCTTTACTCAATTGTTCACAATGTCACAGCAATGACGATAAACATTTTGGTTTGTTTGGAAACGACTGTGTGCAATGTCATAGCACAAATACATGGTCATTACCTAAATATACGCATCCTTCTAGTCAGTCACGTGATTGCAACCAATGCCATGAAGCACCGCCGAGCCATTACATGCAACATTTTAAAATGATTTCAGCAAAAGTAGCCGGCGAGCCTAAAGCAAAAGTAGAGGCATGTTACGCTTGTCATCAATCGACGTCTTGGAATGATATTAAACGTGCTGGGTGGTATAAGCATCATTAGCGTATCCCTGAGCTCGCCCATGGTCTATATTACAATACGGAAAAGTAATTCTACATGCTTGTAAAAAGGTCACTTAGAAAGGCCATTATTCATCATTTTGGTGTAATTTTTGCGGCTAAAAATATACGAGCTCATTCTTAAAACTATCAACATCGATAGAAACAATTAAGGAAATGCAATATGGCAAACTTAGATACCTCATCAAATTTCAATATCTTGAACCAACAAAGTAAAAGTCGTAAACGATTCAACTTAAAGACGTCAACCCACCCGACCCAGTTCAATCATCTTTCGATGAAGTGATGGAAGCTCAGCAAGAACGAGAAAGAATGATTAACGTTGCGCAAGGAGAATATATTACGGCAATGCTGAGAGCCCGCAATACAAGTCATTCGGCTCACGAAAAAACGGCTCAAAGAAGCCCACTACAATTTAATATTTAAGGTGAAATAATATTTATGGTCAACCAAAAGTGAAAGTTCAAATTGGTGCAGTTAGTGTAATGTTATCTTGGGCAAGTTGTTATCCATTAATTTTTTTAACATTAGACTATGCACCGGTTATGCTTACCGCTTTTTATCGTTCTATCATAGCGGGCTTATTTCTGGTAATCATTGCCTTATTTTTAAAAAGACCACTCCCTAAAAACAGGCGACAATGGCTGTTTATTACTGCTATTGGTATTTCGGCTACCAGTATAGGATTTTGGGGTATGTTCTATGCTGCCAGCTTAATTTCTCCTGGTTTGGCTACCGTGCTGACTAACACCCAACCTTTGATTGCAGGGATCCTTGGTTGGTTCATTCTAAAAGAGCATATGGACAAAAGCGTCGCCTTAGCTATGGCAATTGGCTTTGCGGGGATTGCGATGATCGGCAGTGAGTCCCTATGGAGTGATAATGGACAGCCTGTTTATGGTGTTATTTATATTTTGATAGCAGCGAGTGGTATCGCAGTAAGTAACATATTACTTAAATTAATCGCAAATAAAGTGGATATTTATTATGCCATGGGCTTTCAACTGTTGATTGGTGCCATACCATTAGGAATTTTTAGTTTTTATCAGGCATACATGACCAATACAAGCGTGATTGACCCGATAGTCGAATCGATAGTGTATCCCAGTATTATCACTTTGCTTGCGATCCCCGGCACAGCGCTTCCATTTCTCATCTGGTTTTGGCTAATGGACAAAGCACCTTTGTATCATCTTAATATGTATAGTTTTTTAACGCCGGTATTTGGGCTGTATCTGGGGTGGTTTTATTTTGATGAGACCTTAACTTTTTGGCAATGGACAGGTATTGTCATTATCGCTTTGTCTGTTGGCTATATTTCGTTTAATTCAAACACTAAGCGTGCACTAAATTGACACTTGCATTATTACCCGTCGCGATATGGCCCTATAGATTCCGTAAAAAAATTTGGTAGCACAGCAGTCCAATTGGAATGCTCGACATGCTCAAGACATCGAGCCATCATCCACGGCTTTGGGGTAATTCAGCTTGTCAAAAAGCAATCAATCGTACAATAGGCTCATGGCAAGAATGTCAGTAAATTTCATTATTCCCCGTAATCGCTCATGCTAATAATGACGGCAATGTAATGAAAATGTAATCCACATGCAATGAACTCAGGGATCAAATCACTTATTTTACGGTCTCGTTGTAAATCTAGCTTCACTATCAAATTTAAGGAATTAACTTTGGAAATTGCGAATAATATTTCAAAAAGCATCGACATAAAGACTGAATCGACTAAAAAAATAGATCCAAAAGCAGAAGACGGTGAGAACTGCGGCAAACAGCAGTTCGAAGAGGTTTTAAGCAAACTACAAGACCTGTCTCTTATACACATCTCCGAGCCCACGAGACCGT
>CAJXRC010000305.1 GCA_913058405.1 uncultured Colwellia sp.
ATCTACACTATCCTCTTCGTCGGCAGCGTCAGATGTGTATAAGAGACAGGTCCTATACCCAGTAATCATCATCAACAGATTAAAATCCCAAGCTATGAGAGTGGAAGGGTTAGTGAATAAGTTTTTTCTCATAGCTTAGCAATTCACTGGTGTTATTCAAAAGTGGTACCTACTGTGCTGTATGAATACCATAAAATGTATTATCTACAGCTCAAGCTAGGAAGCCTTATTATGATCATCAACAACAACTACGTTCAACAAGTAGCGTATACCAAGTCGACTAATGCGTTAGTGTTAAACCTAGATTAGACCGTCCTACCAGTTCAACCTATCCCAGGTAAAAAAGATACTGTGACTTTATCTGATAAAGCCTTAGCTATGATGAACGGTAGTGAGGTTAAAGAAGTCGCCCCCACTTACGTAAGACCCACAACATCAAGATCAATTTTATCTCAAAGTGAAGCATCAAAGGCAAAGCAAGCTGCCAATGCTAAAGAAAGTAACGTCATTGGTAACCGGTTTAGTGAAATGATGCAAAATATACTAGATAAACGGTTAGGTATAGACCGAGAAAGACTTGAAGAACTTGAAGAACTTGAAGCGCTGATGGAAGAAATTGCTAACAATGAAAATATGAGCCCAGAAGAAAAAGAATTAGCGTTAGAAAAACTGGCTGAAATGCGAGAAATAATAATTGAGGAAGGCAGAGAGATACAAGAAGTGGTTAAGTAAACAGATTAAGCTTTAATCCATATATTATATCCTGTTTCATAGAACCCAATCAGCATAGGAAATTAATCAATAAAGATATTAACTTAAAATGGCAAGCCGTTATTTTTTATACTATTATTAGTTCATTACAAGGCAGTAATAAAGCGAATGACCTATGAAAATAAATTTTTATTTCATTATATTATTAGTCAGCTTTTCGAGTATGGCAGACAATAAGGTGACCTACTTTATTGCAGATGGATCCTCTTCCCCCTTTCAAATATCTACTTACAACAGCAAAAGAGTTGGTATTGTTACTGAAGTAATTAATTCAATAGAAAAGCATAACATACACTTTTCACACAATACTTTGCCATTTAAGCGCATGATTAAGAACATGAAGAACCCAGAGGTAAAATGGATAACCTATGGGTCTGCTGCGTGGCCAGGACAACAATCATTATCATTGTCTAAAACATCGATAATGACAGTAAAACACAGTTTTTTAACTTTAAAGTCGAATCAATACAATCAAATTAGTGACCTATTTGGAAAAAGCCTAGTCTTAATTCATGGCTTTGATTATCCTGGTTTGACCGCTTATATCGAGCAAGACAAGTTTGATATTATATATGTAAAAGATCACGAATCAGCGATAAAAATCATTGCCATGGGACGAGCTGTTGCGTTTCCAGAAATGAATAGTCGATTGAATTATCACCTTAACAATATGACTTTGCCTCGAGATAATTTTAGCTTGCACTACATTGGCGATATTATTGCAGATTATGATATTAACTTATGTTTTTCTCTTAATTTCCCCGAGCTTTTAAAGGAAAACATAGAAAAAATTCTAGTGGCGATGAAAAATGATGGCAGATTAGAAAACATTGTTAACACCTATTAAATCACTTTTTTCCACTCTATTTATCTATTATAACCACCCGGCATTCGACTTTAGTTTTCATCCGCCAACTCAAGAATCATGAGGGAAAATCTGCTTATTGATTTAGTTGAATAACAATTTTTTCAGCTTGTTGGATGAGTGTAGCTAGCTCACCATTATTTTTCATCCGTTGTATTTCTTCATCTATAAGCGGAACCAGCTCTTTATTACTTTTATGGATATAGTGATAAAGAGTTAACCGTGTTAATGGTTTATTCATCGGTATAATGTTGCTTAACCCAAAGCGTTTAAGCGCAAGGTTTCCGTCAAGGGTATTAGTCAAAGCCACATCAATTTTTTCACTCAGTAATAGCTTAAACATTTCCTCTGTAGAGCTCATTTCATAAATATCGCTTAGCCCCTTGGTTATATTATTAGTATGCTTAACACCACGGATTTTGGTTAAACGGTACTTAGCTAAATCTTGTTGTTGTTCGATCAAAATATCAGAATTTTTCAATACAAAGGGCATCGTTTCGAGGTAATAATAAGGGGTAGGCACTCTGATGGTATTAAGGTTTTCTTCACCATAGGTCCAAATACGCATGATCTCACCATCTTTAATACCTGAGTTGGCAGAACATTGTGCTCGTTTTCCAGGTAAAGGGCTGACAGTAATATTAATACCAATATTTTTGTAAATTTGGGTTAGAACAATGCGGCCTACCTCTTGTTCAATCAATAATTCGATGGAAGCAAAGTTGTAGTCAGCTCGATTTACCCCAGATGTTGTTATTGATCGATTGACTAATGTATTTTGCTGCTGAACATTCGAATCTAGCGCATGATCGACTGATAAAGCAAATACTGAGTTGTTGTAACCACCGATAAATATACAACAAAGGGATAACAATAATCTCACTTACTCTCCAACGTCTCTACCTCACCATAAATTAATATAACATTATTAATTTTACTTGCTTCTGTTTTCGCTATAGTTATTTCATCTAAGTAACACCACAGAAATATTAATTAAGTAAACACGGTCTTATAGGTAGATTATTGTAAAAATGGAGAACTATTATGGAAAAGAAAGCGTTTAAGTTGTTACCTTGTATCTTTTGTACCATCGGTTACAACTGCTATATAGCAGGTCATAATGTGACTGCTAAGGGTTATCAGTCATTAGTGAAACTACAACATAAAAAACCAATAACTGAAGAAGACAAAGCCTCATCCAGTAAAGCTTAGTTTCTGCCTTAAGTTAAACCTTAAGTAAAGGATAAGTAAATAAAGCTAAGTGAACCATATTAAAACAAAAATGCAGTAAAATCGCATACCAAATCTTACCTGTATTTAGATAAACCACTCCATACAAAAAACCAGCCAAGGTAGCAAGGATCACAAAATTATAGCCACCTGAAAAATGTGCAATACCAAATAATAAGCTTGTCAGTATAAGCCCTGCTAAAGGGTTTATTAGGCTTGTTAATTTTTGCTGAATGAACCCTCTAAAAAACACTTCCTCAATAATGCACGTTAATAACAAATTATTTAACGCGAACAACCACCACCAATTGGGCAATTGTGGATCATATTTAATTAATGATAATAAAATGGCAAGGCTAAATAGTAGAATAAAAACTAGCACTACTAGGGCACTTAACCGTGACCTATTGTGCGCTTTAAAAAGAGTGATAGGTTTTTTACTAATTAATAGTGCAGGATACAACACCAAAAGAGCAAATAAAATCATCGGTTTATCAAAGTTTAAGTACAGTGTGAATGGCATACTGTTAATGCTTTTTTCCACATTGCTTAATACCTGTAAATTATTAAAACCTGGCAATACATGCGCAGCTAAGGCAATACAGCTAATAATAACTAATGTCGTAATGACTGTATTAATTCTTCGATTCCATAACTTATTTGAGGGATTGCTTGAGGGCTTAGTAGATATCTTATTAGCATAGTAAGACATGGCCAATAAAAGCGTAACAACACCAAGACCAACCAAGTCTATTGCGTTATAAAACAGCCCACTTATCAAAGTAATGATTAAACCAAGTGGCCATAACTTAGGTTTTACAAAAGCAGTAATTATGGTGAGGATTAAGAATAACCAAGGGATTACAGACGGGAAAAGATCTTGTGTGAGTAACATAGAATAGTTAATTAGGGTAATTTTAGCTCAAGTTAACATAATGTTAGATGAGGTTGAATGTTTTAAATTAGAATAGATAGAGTCTACAGCGACTGTTTGTACTTAACTTTTCTGCTTGGCGTCGCTCCGCTCCCCTTTCCAATCCCCAGAGCGCCCACTCAGCGAACATTAAATAACAAACTAGCGCAAACCACGATACCTGCCAATTTATCGTCCATGAACAACGGCAGCTCTCGACGTCCTGTCTCGGGTCGAGGCTTGCCATTGCTAGTTGGTCATTTCATTGCTGAGATGGGACTGGAGTGTTTGGCATCGTTAGGTTAGTTAACTACTCTCAGCCTCGTGGTGTCTTAATTGAGGAACAAGACCTTAGTTCACTGAATTCCCGATTAGAAACTTCGGGAATGACGAATCGAAAAAGCCACTTAACTCTAGCGCGTGGAGCTTATTTCATTGCTTGACGTCGCGGTGGCGACAACACAGAAAGGGGAACGACCGCTCCGCTCCCCTTTCTAATCCCCAGAGCGCCCACTCAGTGAAAACATAAATAGCCATTTTTGAGTTTACAGTCAATACCTACCGATATTCGTCCATGAAAAGCGGCAGTCTTCGCCATCCATGGCTCAGCTTGACTGACACTTTACAAAATAGCGATTCATTCACTGAGATGGGACTGGAGCATTTGGAACGGTTAGTTTTTAATTAACGTCATCCACGCAGTGTCTTAATTGAGGAACAAGACCTTAGTTCACTGAATTCCCGATCAGAAACTTCGGGAATGACGACTTTAAATACCAGTGGCATAACAACAAAATCACCTCCCCTATCCACAAGCGCCAAGTCTGCTTGAATCAAGTGCCGTAATGAAAGGTAATATTCACGTATGTTCATCATGGATGATGAACAAAGCGATGTAGGGCATGGATGCCCATTCAGCGCTGTTACGTCGAGGATATTTCCTTGAATGTAGGAGCACACTTGATTAGCAGCTCCGAGGGATTCCAAAGGGAGGCCGGAGGCAGCCTCCCTTTGGGTGTCGTCGCCACCGCGACAAAAAGACAAAATTAATACCAATTTATTAATTTATATATTAGGTAGAGAGTTTACATTTTATGGTATTCAGGTAATTAGAATTGTTTTATCATAAGGCTAACAATAAATTAGTTATCTAAATGAAATACATGAAAAAATCAGATGATAGGCTGTCTCTTATACACATCTCCGAGCCCACGAGA
>CAJXRC010000306.1 GCA_913058405.1 uncultured Colwellia sp.
AATAACCCTTAATAAAATGAGGCGCCTTGATCATGAATTGCTCAAGCGTCCTGAAACACGCATCTTCAAGTGGCTTGGGTATAAACTATAAATTTACTAGGATCATTACTCGGAATAATCATGAATAATAAAACTATCTTTATCAGCGTTGCAGCATTTATCGGCATAATATTTATTGCAGCAGTGGGAGTATATAAAAGCCAGCAGCCATCAACTATTGCTAGCGACAAGTTACCGGCATTAGAGCGTATCGACGCACCGTCTAAAGGTGGTAAACAAGCGAAAGTGACCATAGTTGAATTTTTTGATCCTGCTTGTGGTACTTGTAGTCAATTTTATCCCTTAATTAATAACTTGGTTAAGAAGTATCAAGGGAAAGTTAACGTTGTTATGCGCTATGCGCCATTGCACAAAGGCTCAGATGATGTTGTAAAAATGCTAGAAGCAGCACACCTTCAAGGGCAGTTTTGGCCTGCACTTGAACTACTCTTTGCCAATCAACAACGCTGGGTAGAACATCACGTATCAAATCCTAGTAGTGCTTTAGCGGGTATAAAAACGCTTAATGTGGACCAAGAGCAACTTGATAAAGATTGGCAAAGTAGCAAAATAGAAAAAATTGTTGCACAAGATATTTTAGACGGACAAACATTGAAAGTACGCGCGACACCGCAATTTTTTGTTAATGGTAAACCTCTGGTAGTGTTTGGTTATGAAGAGCTTGTTAACTTAGTAGAAGAGGCGGTTGCACAAGCTTATTAGTAAAGCTTATTTGCATAAAATTCAAATACAAGGAGTACAAATAGTGGCTTTTGTATTCCTTGTATTAGACTCTTTAAATTGCCTTGTTAGCGGTTAGTTAACATTATCAGATAACTCAGTAGTTAAATAAGAGAGAAACTCTTGGCTCACCTTAGACAGCCTTTTATCTTCAAGGTATAAGGCTTTAACGGGAAATGTTAGTGCTGGGTTAAAAGAAGCTATAGCCGTATTGTCTGATAAATTACCCTCAGCAGTAAAACGGTCTACCACGCAAATTCCAACACCTTGAGCGACTAGTCTGGCAGCAATAAAATAGGTTTGTACTTTTATTAACGCCTCTAGGCTGATATTGTCTTGCTTCATTCTAGTCCACAACAAATCTGCCAACGGGCCGCTGTCACCAATATCAATATATTCGAATTCTTTTAGTTGTTTTAAAGTCAACTCTTTAGGACTGCCTGGGAAGTTTTCTTTTGGATAAACAATAACTAACTCTGATTGAGCCAACTCAATTGAGGTTAGGCCGGGCATGGCACTTGGCGAAAATAATATCGCTAGATCACATTTATGCTCTAACAAGGTTTGCATTACTGTATCGTTATGTACGGTTTGTACGTTGAAGTTCACCTGATGATGTTTATGGTGGTATTTTGCTATTGCATTGGGAATAACGTCAAAGCCCAATGCTGGACTTCCGGCAATATTTATTTGCCCGTACTCTGATTTTTTTATGTTCTCTGCGGTATTCTTTATCGAACGCATCTGTTGGTATATTTTATCTACTTCATCAAAAAGCATTTCCGCTTCATCGGTTGGAGTCAAACGACCTTTGACTCGCTCAAATAAATCAAAGCCGAGTTGCATTTCAGCATGGGCCAACACTTTACTGACAGAGGGCTGGGAAACGTGTAATATTTTCGCCGCATTGGTAATTGAACCCGTGGTGTAAATAGCGTGAAAAATCTCAATGTGTCTTAAGCGCATTTTTATATCCTAAGTTGGTTAGGGGTAATTTATTATACATACCCATGAAACTCGCACCTTGAGTATCATGGGTATAGCTTAGGCAAACAGGTAAACGGTTAATGTCCATAAGCAAGCGGCACATGTTGCGGCAAATGTAGCAGGAACTAACTGTGATTTCACATGATCCATTAAATCACAACCTGTGGTCATTGCACTCAGTATTGTGGTATCTGAAATTGGCGAGCATTGGTCACCAAATACACTACCGTTAAGTACTGTGGCAAAACAAACCATCATAAAAAGTTCTGGGTTAGCAAGTCCTTGAGACTGGCAAACGGCCCAGGCTAAAGGCATAGCTAACGGAAATGCTATTGCATAAGTTCCCCAACTTGTGCCGGTAGAAAAGGCAATAACCATAGTAATTAATTGTAATATCAGTGGCAGCATCCAAAAAGGTAATTGCTCGCCAAGTTGTGAGACTAAATATAAACCACCCCCTATTTCTTTACTAATACTGCCTATGATAACGGCTAACATGAGTATCACCGAAGCAAGTACCACTCCCTTTAAACCATTACCAAAACCATCAACAACATGCGTTAATGACATGCCTTTTGCTAATGCGATACCTGCAGATAACAATAAAGCAGCACCAAAAGCCCAATTGATTTTAGGTGAGCCTAGAAATATAAAAGTGAAAACAGCAATAGATATTAAGGTGACTAACGGTAAAATAAACTCTAAAACATGCGGGGTATATCCAGAAGGTACATCACATTTTTGTAACTCTTTAGCACTTAACGGCCTCGCACCTTCAGCGTCTAGTTGGCCTGTTGTTAAAGCTCTTTGATGGGCATCTCTAATTCTTTTACCTGAGAAGGTGGTAATATTTAAACTTAATAATAAGGTGCCTAGTACGGCAAAAATGGCATAAAAGCTAAAAGGAATACTACTAAAAAAGAAATTTAATCGATCCGATTCGGTTGCTAAAAATGATACCCCAGGAACGAATATTAATGCCTGAACATAAGCCGGCCAAGCATTAAAAGCAATTATAGTGGCTATAGGGGAAGCAGTAGAGTCGACAATATAGCTCATCTCTTCATGGCTTACATTGGCTTTGTCCGCTAAAGGTCGAACGGTGGTACCTACTAATACGGTGCTCATAGTGCCACCCTGAAAGAATAATATACCAAGTAACCAAGAAATCACTTTCGCTGAACGCGGCCCTCTAACAAAATGCAGTGTCATATAGTTAGCAAAGGCTTGTGCTGCACCTGTTTTAGACCAAATACCTAATAACCCACCTAATAACCATAAATAGAGTAAGAGTAACGCTGCTGTGCCTTCTTTGGCTAAGTTGGGAATGATAACGGCATCAGTTAAATCATATTGACCTAACATCAATGAACCTACCACTATACCGCTAAAAAGTGAGGTAAGCGGTTCTCGGGTAAGTAAGCATAAAACAATTGTGATAAAAGCAGGCAATAACGACCAAAGACCAAAATGAAAAGCAGGCTTTAATAATTTTAATTTTTGTTCTTTATCTTCAACCCATTGTTCTTTTAATAGAGGTTCTTCGTTTAGTTTATTCAAGCTCTCTTGTTTAAGCGGTGATTGTTGATAAGGGACAATATCTGAAATAACAACTTCTTTACCCTTGTATATATAAGCATGACTACCTGAGTCTGTTTGGTAAGTATCAAAAACATAAGACTGCTCCAGCCATGTTTTATTAATATTATTACCAACAAAAATTGCGGTAAACACCCCTAAAATAATAATAAATAAGGCAAGAGTATTATTTTTACTCATTCATGGACTCCTCTTGGACAAGGATTCTATTTTGTTTAATCATTTGAAACCTTTATGGGTTTATAATCTATATAAATAAAATTTATGAAATAAACACTATATTTTATTATTTTAGATCTAAGCTATAACCTAAGGTTATAGGATAGACTTGAGTAGATAAAGGAAGTAATGATTTTTATTTTATTAATTATTGAAGCAAAGTAAGTGTTATTTGGTTTATAAAGCAATGTTAATTGCTCTATAAATCTTAAAGTATTGTATATCATGGCTATACGTTAACTACTTATCAACTGACAAAAGGGAGGCTTAAGTAAAGCTGAATAACCAAAGCGTTAGTAATATCTATAAAGAATGCGCCAACTAACGGTACGACTAAGAAAGCTTGTGGTGATGGGCCGTGTCTTGCAACAAGAGATTCCATATTAGCTACTGCTGTAGGCGTTGCACCTAAACCAAAGCCACAATGGCCACCTGCAATAATCGCAGCATTATAATTCTTGCCCATTACTCTAAAGGTAATGAAATAAGCAAACATCATCAACATCACTGTTTGAATCAAAATAATTATCACCATCGGACCAGCCAAGCTCGCTAATTGCCATACTTTTAATGACATTAACGCTAAGGCTAGAAAAATAGAAAGCGCCATCGTTCCCCATAAATCTATACAAGCTCTACTGATAGTGTAACGCTTAGATACTTCACATAAGTTGGTGGCTACTACGCCAAATAACAATGGCATTAAAAAAGCAGGTAGTACAATATCGGCAGCTTTTAAATTCAAATACACAACATGACCAACTGTCATGCATAATAAAATGATGAATAGGGTTTCCATCATTTTTTTGGGGGTTACTAAATCATGATCTTCAGGATTAAATGTTACTGTGTCATCGAGTTCTTCATGATATTCATCCGCTTTAAGGTTGTAACGAGTAATGAGTCTTTTACTCACTGGACCGCCAACTAATCCCCCTAAAACTAAACCCATCGTTGCGGCAGCCATAGCCAATTCGAAAATGTTTGCCGGCATATTATATTCTGTAATGAATAAATCAGCGTAAGTTGCACCATTACCGTGACCACCTGACAAGGTTACTGACCCCCCAATTAACCCCATTAAGGGGTCCATTCCTGCGCCGATTGCGATCGATACACCAATAGCATTTTGTACAAGTAAATACACGGTTGCCACACCAAGAAACAATACAACTTTTGGGCCGCCTTTTAGTAACAGTGAATAACTAGCACCTAACCCTACGGTGGTAAAAAATACTGTCATGAGTGGATTTTTAAAACTCATGTCAAAATTAAAATGAATGTCGAAAATAGAGTGGGCGATTGCAGCTAATATCGAGAAAATTATGCCACCAACAACAGGCTCTGGAATGTCTGTCTCTTATACACATCTCCGAGCCCACGAGACCGTACTAGATCTC
>CAJXRC010000307.1 GCA_913058405.1 uncultured Colwellia sp.
AGTACGGTCTCGTGGGCTCGGAGATGTGTATAAGAGACAGATTTATTAGTGAATTTTACTTTAAAGCAACATTTTTCGGAATTAGTTATTAAGATAATAAAGCACTAATGTGGTAAAACTGTGAATATCATTAACAATACTGATGAAGATCACAATGATCCTTCGATAAAAAGTAAGGATCTTAGTGAAAATAGCTAACATAAATCATTGACAATTCCCCTAACAAGCATTAATATTCGGCCTCATTTTTTAGACATGTGTGCTCAATAGGCTGTTTTGCCAGGGCAACAACAACCGACGGATTAGCGTAATGAAAAGAACATTTCAACCTAGCGTATTAAAGCGTAAGCGTAACCACGGATTCCGTGCTCGTATGGCAACTAAAAACGGACGTGCTGTTATAGCTCGTCGTCGTGCCAAAGGCCGTGCACGTCTTAGCGCATAGTATCAAATCTTGTTTATAATTTTTGATATAAGGTAGCCTGACTATGGCTACTTACAAATTTAATCGGGAGTCACGTTTGTTGACTCCCGGTCATTTTCAAACTGTTTTTTCTAAACCTATCCGCTTTGGCTCTCGCCACTTTACTCTATTAGTAACACCAAAACCTCATACTCTCGTCTCTGATAAACATAATACAATTGCAAAAAATCGTTTAGGTTTAGCTATTGCTAAAAAACGAGTCAAACTTGCTGTACAACGTAATCGTGTAAAAAGACAAGTCAGAGAAAGTTTCCGCTTAAATCAAGATAATCTACCTGCAATAGATATAGTCGTCATGGTTAAATCTGGTATTGATCAACTTGATAACAAGGCGATAAATCAGGAATTAGAAAAAATATGGCGAAAAATAATTCAGCGCCACAAAAACTAGTAATAACAGGTATAAAAGGCTATCAACGCTTTATCAGTCCATTTCTAGGTTCTAATTGTAGATTTACTCCAAGCTGCTCAGTTTATGCAAGTGAAGCCATTAGCCGCTTTGGTGTAATAAAAGGTAGTTGGTTAGCAAGCAAACGTATATTAAAGTGTCATCCACTCAATGATGGCGGTGATGATCCAGTTCCACCAATAAAAAAGAGTAAATAGCTTACCTAGACTAAAAGATAGTAGGTTATCAAGCTAACCTATATTAATATGCCACGCACTTATCAAATTTAACTTATGCTTGGGAAAATAATCCCTTGCCAACAAAAGAAGAGAAGTAAATTTTATGGAATCCCAACGCAGTCTACTTTTTATTGCGCTTATGGTTGTTACCTACTTACTGTTTAGTCAATGGCAGCAACAAAATGCCGTACTTCCTGAGCAAACAAGTATTAGCCAAAACCAATCAGTTGAAAATGCCAGCGCAGACTTCGTGCCTGAATCTTCAGATGCCCAAATAAGCTCGGTAAAATCAACTAATACTTCTGCCAAATTAATTACAGTAACTACTGATACGTTAATTTTAAAAATTAATAGTCAAGGTGGTGATATTGTTGAAGCTAAGTTACGAAAATTTGATACTGAGCAAGGTAATGGCATCCCTTTCACTATCTTGCAAGATGGTAATCAAAAATATATTGCGCAAAGTGGCTTAACGGGTGCAAACGGCATTGACCGAATAATCAAAGGTCGCCCAATATATACCAGTGCACAAAGCAACTATGAATTAACAGATGATAATTTAATTGTTGATTTAGTTTTTCATGATGTTAGTGGCATGTCGGTAACTAAGCGTTTTACTTTTAAAAATAACAGCTACAGCGTTAATATTGATTACTTAATTGATAACAACACAGCTAATAGTGTTTCAGTACAAATGTACGGTCAAATTAAACAATCTACTGTTGTAGAATCCGGTGGTGGCATGTTACCAACTTACCGTGGTGCAGCTTACTCAACAACAGAAGAACGTTACGAAAAATACGATTTTGACGATATTGAAGAAACTAACTTAAATAAAGCAACCGCTGGTGGTTGGGTTGCTATGCTTGAACATTACTTTGTTTCGGCTTGGGTTCCAAAAGCTGAAGATAGTAACCAACTTTACACTAGCTATAGCAATAATTTTGAAGCGGTTATCGGCTTTAAAGCTCCTGCGGTAATTATTGATGCTGGCCAACAAGGCAAAACTTCAGCCATATTTTATGTTGGTCCAAAAGATCAATACATACTTGATGATATAGCTGATAACTTAGGATTGACAATAGATTACGGTTTCTTATTTATGATCAGTAAGCCATTGTTTTGGCTACTACTACAAATTCAGTCGATTGTTTCTAACTGGGGTGTGGCAATTATTATCATCACCTTAATAGTTAAAGGTGGTATGTATCCATTAACTAAAGCGCAATACACCTCAATGGCTAAAATGCGTGACTTAGCTCCTAAAATGGCGCAACTAAAAGAACGTTTTGGTGATGACAGACAAAAAATGTCACAAGCCACCATGGAAATGTATCGTAAAGAAAAGGTAAACCCAGCAGGTGGTTGTTTACCACTAATACTGCAAATGCCTATTTTCTTAGCACTTTACTGGGTATTTTTAGAAAGTGTTGAATTACGTCATGCGCCGTTTGTATTCTGGATTCAAGATTTATCAGCAATGGACCCGTTCTTTGTATTACCAGTACTTATGGGTATAAGTATGTTTGTAATGCAAAAAATGCAACCAATGACGATTCAAGATCCAATGCAACAAAAAATAATGCAATACATGCCTGTAGTATTTTCAATATTCATGGCTTGGTTCCCATCAGGTTTAGTACTTTACTGGTTAGTAAGTAACTTGATTTCAATTGCACAAATGAAAATTATTTTTGCTGGTATTGCTAAGAAAAAAGCAGAAAAAGCTGCTTAATCTCTGCAAATAGTTAACTGAAAAAATAAATTGAAAGGCGATTACTGTGTTAGCAGTAATCGCCTTTTTTATTATGAGTTATACCAATTACACTAGGGGCTGTTGATCTTTCAGGGTTAAATTTTGTTCGTGATAAAGGCGTTTTAGCCGCGGCGATTAGTGTGTAGCCTAGTCATTCCAAACAAATACTACTCAACAAAGAATAAAACGCTTTTAGCCGAATCCTTCGGGCAATGTTTGCTGGTCATTTATACGGCGTTATCGCCTTTTTATGTGGAATAACCACATCACAAACGCTCTGCCTTGTATAAATTGCCAACAAATCGCTGCAAAAGTGATCTCCAAAGATCAACAGTCCCTAATAAATTAGTCCGATTGGTATTGCTCTTGAAATAAAGTAAAATAATCATCAACCACTATTTGAATTAATTACCTCGCTATGACATCAATTTCTCAAACAACAACAATCGCCGCACAAGCAACTGCACCAGGTCGTGGTGGCGTCGGCATTATCAGAGTATCGGGCCCAGAAGCCAAAAATGTTGCTCAAGCTATTTTAGGTAAAATACCCGAAGTAAGAAAAGCCGAGTATCTACCTTTTTTAGATAGTTCATCTGCTGATAAACCTCAGGTATTAGATCAAGGGATAGCACTGTACTTCAAAGCGCCTAATTCATTTACCGGTGAAGATGTTGTTGAATTTCAGGGTCATGGCGGTCCTGTTATTTTAGATATGTTACTTAAAGCAATACTTGCTCTCCCTAAAGTTATTATGGCTAAACCGGGTGAATTTAGTGAGCAGGCTTTTTTGAATGACAAACTCGATTTAACCCAAGCAGAAGCAATTGCTGACTTAATTAACTCAAGTTCGGAACAAGCAGCACGTTCTGCCCTGCACTCTTTGCAAGGTGATTTCTCTAAGCTTGTACATGAAATGGTAGAAAGTATTATTCACTTACGTATGTATGTGGAAGCTGCTATTGATTTTCCCGAAGAAGAAATTGATTTTCTTGCCGATAAAAAAATAGTGACTGATTTAAAAGCTATTATCAACAAAGTAGAGGATGTTCGTAAGCAAGCCCGTCAAGGAAGCATTATTCGTGAAGGAATGCGCGTAGTCATTGCTGGTCGCCCAAATGCTGGTAAATCGAGTTTACTCAATGCATTAAGCGGCAAAGAAACGGCCATAGTTACCGATATTGCTGGCACAACTCGTGATGTACTAGCCGAACAAATTCATATTGATGGCATGCCGTTACATATTATAGATACCGCAGGGTTGCGAGACAGTGATGATGTAGTGGAAAAAATAGGTATTGAGCGTGCTTGGCAAGAGATCAACCAAGCTGATCGTGTTTTATTAATGGTTGATGCCAGTGAAGATCACAGCATTTTAGAAGATGAACAAAACATTAAAGATTATTACCCAGAGTTTTTTGCCAAACTACCAAAAAATATTGGCCTGACACTGATAAGAAACAAAGCAGATGTAAATGATGCCAAAACAGGTTTCACTGAGTTTACCGATACCGATGGTACTCAGCATGCCATTATTACTTTGTCAGCCAAAACAGGCAAAGGCGTTGATAGCTTGAAAGAGCACTTAAAAACCATAATGGGCTATCAAGGTGGGACAGAGGGTGGCTTTATGGCAAGAAGGCGTCATTTGGTAGCTTTAGAGAATACTCATCAGCATTTACTCACTGGATTAGATCAACTTGAATCTTATGTGGCAGGTGAAATATTGGCTGAAGAGTTACGCATTTGTCAGCAAGAATTAGATCAGATCACCGGAGAATTCACCAGTGACGATCTATTAGGTAAAATTTTCAGCTCTTTTTGTATTGGTAAATAATACCGAATAAAAAGCGTCACTAGTTGGTTTCGCTTTCTCAAATATGGCTAGTATTTTTAATAATGCTAGCCTCTGCAACAGCAACTTCTAAGTAGATATTTTAAAGCCACTTGGTAATAACACCGTTTTTTTGACTCATTATTTCCCCAGAAAATCTTCAATTTCCTCCTTAAAACCTACCTTAACTAAACTGAATTCAGGATAATCGCTGCCTGTCTCTTATACACATCTGACGCTGCCGACGAAGAGGATAGTGTAGATCT
>CAJXRC010000308.1 GCA_913058405.1 uncultured Colwellia sp.
GAGATCTCCACTATCCTCTTCGTCGGCAGCGTCAGATGTGTATAAGAGACAGGTATTTACTTGCTTAGGGTAAGTATCGATGAGTATGTAATTTTTTACCACTGTTTGCGGTAATAAACTTTGTTCTGTGCTTTCTTGGTAGACAATAATTCGTCCTGAAATTATTTCAAAACCTAACCAAGATAATGGGATTTCTACTCGATTTTTTTCGAGGGAAAATTGCTGCTCAAAATATTGCTGGATATATAAATCATAGTTTTTATGCTCAGCTGAAAAATGAATTTGTTTAGTTTCAGCTATCGCATTTTCTATATCGTGGGTAGTAAACTGATGCACTATTTCAAGATGTTGAGTATTAGGGTTAGCAGATATGTCGCTAACCCCAAAGAAATAAGTATGACTTGCAGCTGAAGCTACAAGTCCCAGATAAAAGCTGATAGCAATAAAATATTTGCTAAACACTTTATTCATCATTAACCTTCTCGGCTGAGAGATCTTTAAGCGCTTCATTATAATCACGCATCATGTCTTCTTTCTTTTCTTTATAGAGATCAAAACGAGATTTTATTGGGCGTGCGGGCCAGTAGTTATTATTAATATTGACATCAGCAGTCTGCCAATTGGCATCTAATGCAATAGCAGTAATCTCTTTGTCACGAATTAATAACTTAGATACTTTTTTACTATTTTTACGCCAAATTTCAGCAGGAATGTAAATATGTTCAGTTGTGTTATCAGCATACGTAATATCGAGTAAAATTGGCATGACTAAGCCGCCATGATTAGAAAAATCGATGACATAGAAGTTGCTATCATTCGTTAATAGCGCCTGCTCCCAAGGCTCTAACTCTTCGTATTCTTTATTATATTTATTACGGTCAGCATTGGTGGCGGTAAATTCATCATGTTCATTGTAAAAATCTAGTAACTCAGGTTTATCTTGAGTGCGCACCCATTGATTTTTATTACGTAAATCACTGATAAATTCAGGTTGCTCATTATCTAGTGCACGTTCCCACGCTTCTTCCACATCAGGGTTTTGACTATTTGGGCGATATAAATAGACGTTGTCTATAGCTAAATCGACGTGGTCAGTAGTGTAAAACCAACCACGCCAGAACCAATCTAAATCAACCGCTGAAGCATCTTCCATAGTGCGGAAAAAATCCGCTGGCGTAGGTCGTTTGAACTTCCAACGTTGAGCATATTCTTTAAAAGCAAAGTCAAATAACTCACGACCCATGATGGTTTCACGCAGGATATTTAATGCTGTTGCAGGTTTTCCATAAGCGTTATTACCAAATTGTAAAATAGACTCAGAGTTAGTCATAATAGGTACTTGGTTATCACTCTTCATGTAACTAGTGATTTTATCGGCATGACCACGACGAGATGGGTAACCTTCTTCCCAAGCTTGCTCGGCTAAGAATTGTAAAAAGGTATTTAATCCTTCATCCATCCAAGTCCACTGTCTTTCATCAGAGTTAACAATCATAGGGAAATAATTGTGACCTACTTCATGAATAATAACGCCAACCAAACCGTACTTCGTTCGGCGAGAATATGTCTTTTTACCCGTTTCTTTATCCAATGTTGGACGAGGCCCATTGAAGGTAATCATTGGGTATTCCATACCACCCACTGGACCATTAACTGAAATCGAAACAGGGTATGGGTAATCAAAAGTATATTTACTGTATTGCTCCATCGTATGGATTATGGCTTCGGTTGAATATTTCTCCCAAAGCGGGTTACCTTCGTTAGGATAAAACGACATGGCCATAGTATCGCTATTTCCTTGTTGATAACCTTGCGCATCCCAGATAAATTTTCGACTTGAGGCAAAGGCAAAATCACGTACGTTTTGGGCCTTGAAACGCCATGTTTTCGTCTTCGTGCTACGTGATTTTTCATTGGCTAATGCTTCAGCAGGTGTAATGATTAACACAGGTTTTTTAGCTTTTTTGGCTTGCTTTAAACGCTTGCGTTGTGTGCTAGTTAGGACTTTACTTTCATTTTGTAAAACCCCCGTCGCCGCTACAATGTGATCGGCAGGTACGGTAATTTTTACATCGTAGTCACCAAACTCTAACGTGAACTCACCATTGCCTAAAAACTGTTTGTTTTGCCAACCCTGTGCATCGTAATAAGCCGCAGCTCGTGGAAACCAGCTGGCAATTTCATAAAGATAGTTATCATCTTCTTTAAAGTATTCATAACCTGAACGACCACCAAGCACTTTTTGCTCGTGTAGTTGGTAGTGCCAATTAATATTAATTTCAACACTGGCACCGGTTTTTAATGGCTTAGGTAAATCAACACGCATCATAGTGCCATTGATAACATAATGTAGCGCCTTACCATTACTTGCGGTTACTTTTGTTATGCCGTAACCACCATCGAAAACAGGTGATTCAACTAAACTGCGAAAGCTCTTATAAGTGACTTTCGGCTTACTTGGCGCAGTGCTTGTCATCTTGTAAGCTGAGTCGCGTTTCATGCGGTTTTGGTCTAGCTGTATCCACAAGTAGCGTAATGTGTCCGGAGAATTATTTTGATAATCCATGACTTGCTCGCCAGTTAAACGTTGAGTCTTATCATCAATAGCTATGGAAATGTCGTAATCAACTTGTTGCTGCCAATACTTATGGCCAGGCGTACCCGAGGCGGCACGATAAATATTCGGCGTAGGTAAAACCTCACCTAATTGACGAAATTTATCGTCGAATGTAGCTTTACTTGCCTGACTTTCGACTGACAGTAAGCCAGAAAAAGCCATTACTAAGCCAATTAAGGCTGTAGAGGTTGAGTATTTCATAATTTTCCAAAGTAGGGGATTACACGCTGTTAACGTTTATCGTGTGTATACACATAGCCATGCAAAGTGCTAAAGAATGTTGAAATATGCATCTTGTTTGGGCAAAGGTATATACAATATTCAATGTTGATCTGGGGTTTATATCACAATCGAAACACCTTGTTATTTGCAAGGTGAACATTTGCGATAGAAAGCAATATTTATAAGATTAACGGTGAGCGAGCTTGCGGGGGAATTAAAGGTTACTACAGTTTTTACAAGTACCGTGTGCTTCAACTATTTGATGACTGATAGTAAAACCATTAGCGTCGGCCATTGTGCGTAATGCTAAATCAAAGTTATTAGACTGAATTTCTTCAACATGACCACATTCGTCGCAAATTAATAATTGCACAGGGTGATCACATTCACCAAAATGGTGACACATGATGAAAGCATTTATAGATTCTATTTTATGAACAAAACCCTGTTTAGATAAAAAATCTAAAGCACGATAAATAGTAGCAGGCTTGGCAGCTGCATCTAATTCTTTCAGTTCAGCTAGTAAGTCATAAGCGCCTACGGCTCCTTGACGGTTAGCTAATAGTAAAAAAACTTGCTCTCTTACTTTAGTAAAACGTGCGCTTTTTTTTTGGCAAACGAATTGTGCTTGTTGTAATAAAGATTCTGCCTTCATGGTGCTATTCGGTTCTATTTGTCTAAGAATGGATAGGTCTGCCAGTGTATCATAGCTGTTTATCAGCGCGTAAGTATTTTTAGCTAACTCAACAATCTATAGTCAATCCAATAACTGATATGAACTCTTTATACTTATGAGCTTTCAAGTAAGGCAACATCTTTTAATGGATATTTATTGATTGAGAATAATTCCAAAATGGTCATCATCCAGAGTTTTCTAGTTATTTTATCCTATAGTAAAATTAGGTTTACTTGTAAAAGACAGCGCTGTCTTTTACAATAAAGAACAAAAGTTCTGCTAGGAAATTATCATGACTCGTTATCTCGCGCTGGATGCTTTTAGGGGCATTACCATAGCTTTAATGATTTTAGTGAATACACCGGGAACATGGTCACATGTTTACGCCCCTCTATTACATGCGGATTGGAATGGCGCAACTCCAACAGATTTAGTTTTTCCTTTTTTCTTATTCATTATTGGCTCTGCCATGTTTTTCTCTTTCAAGAAGAGTGATTTTGCTGCCAGTCCTGAGCAATTTAGAAAGATAATAAAGCGCGGCTTTATCATGTTTTTTATTGGCTTTATGCTGAACATTATTCCATTTACTGCTAATGCTGAAGATTGGCGGGTTATGGGAATTTTACAACGAATTGGTATCGCTTATGTTATAGCTGCTTGTTTAGTACTGGCGCTCAATCGAACAGGAATTTTTATTGCATCAGCTGCCATTTTATTGGCCTATTGGGCGTTGCTTCTTAGCGTAGGGGAAGGCGCTTTAACCATTGATGGTAATATTATTCGTCAACTTGATTTAGCAGTATTTGGTGCAAATCACATGTATACCATGCGTGGTGTTGCTTTTGAACCTGAAGGATTATTAAGTACTATTCCAGCAGTAGTGAATATGCTACTTGGTTTTGAATTAACACGTTACTTAACCAGTATTGAAGATAAGAAAAGTAGTGTTATCAAGTTAACGCTTATTGGCGGGTTAGCGATAGGGTTTGGCGTACTATGGAATGTAGTTTTGCCCATTAATAAATCATTATGGACTCCGTCTTATGTTATTTATAGCACAGGTTTTGCTTGCTTATTGCTTGCGGCATTCATTTGGTTAATTGACATAATGAAACAAGTGAAGCTTGCAGAACCTCTGCTCGTTTATGGTACCAACCCATTATTTGTCTATGTGTTATCATTTTTAGTGGTAACCCTATATTTGAACATCAATATTGGTGATACTTCCATGTATGCTTGGTTATATAACCAGCTTAGTGGTCTATTCTCTCCGAAATTAGCTTCCTTTATTTTTGCTTTTTCACACGTGGTACTTTTCTGGTTTGTTTCATTGAAACTGTATCAACAAAAAATATTTATCAAAATATAATAGTAGGGTCTTTTGATCTCTCGCGGTTAAATTTTGTTCGCCTTTTTTAAAGAGAGTAAAGCGTTTTAATCGCGGCGA
>CAJXRC010000309.1 GCA_913058405.1 uncultured Colwellia sp.
GGCAGCGTCAGATGTGTATAAGAGACAGGAATTAATATAGATATTAATGCAATCGATTGCAAGATATTTTTGCAATCGATTGTATTGTTGTGGTTTGAAAGGATTACTTCGAGCGTAAATTATGTAATAATCAATGACATGAATAAAAAAAATTTAATGACACTAGCGGACATAGCTAAATTAGCGAATGTATCCACCTCAACTGCATCCCGCGCACTAAGGGACAATCCTGTTATTAAACAGGCTACTAGGGACTTGGTCCAAGGAATTGCAAAAGAACATAATTTCAAAGTTAATGTCACCGCGAGTAAGCTGCGCACACAAAAAACCAATACGATTGCTGTGGTGGTAATGTTAGAGCGTAAGTCTGGACAAGTTATCTCTGATCCATTTTTAATGGAAATATTAGGTACTATTGCCGATGAGTTAACTAAGTTTGGTTATGATATGTTGCTCACTACAACTAAAACTGCTACGCATGATTGGTATAGCTATTACTATGAATCAAAACGTGCGGATGGTTTAATCATTATTGGCCAAGGCGAGCATGACCAACGTGTTGAGTCGTTAGCAAATACCAAGTTACCGTTTGTGGTTTGGGGTACTGAAATTCATGAGAACAGCTATACCACAATAGGAAGTGATAATCGAAAAGGTGGCTTTCTTGCGGTACAACACTTGATTAAGCAGGGCTGCAAACGAATTGCCTTTCTTGGTGATATAAATCATAACGAAGTAGAGCAGCGCTGGTTAGGTTATCAAGATGCACTAAAAGAAGCGGATCTACCGATAGAACATGGGCTGCAAATTAAAACAGACTTCACTTCTAACGATGGTTACTCAAAACTCCGCGATCACTTATTAATAGAAGATCAAGGTATTGACGGTATCTTTGCGGTTAGTGATGCTATCGCACTTGGGGCTAGTAAATATCTGTTTGAGCAAAATATCGATGTACCCCAAAAAATAGCTATTATTGGTTTTGATGATATCGCTATGTCAGAATTTTGTTCTCCGTCTTTATCAACGATTAAACAAAATACGGCCGCAGGTGGTCGACTATTGGTTAAGATTCTTTTAAATAAAATTAACCAACAGCCCGTTAAATCACAGTTATTAGATGTTGAAGTCGTGCAAAGGCAATCAAGTAGCAGATAATAAAAATGCTGTTTCGACTCGTTTAAAATCAAACTCACTCATGCTAGGGAAAACTAAATCTGCTTGTGTGAGTACTTTGCTATCACCTATGCCTACTGCAAACATATTGGCTGACTTTATTGCACTTACACCCGCGACAGCATCTTCAACACCGATGCAGTTTTTTGGTGATACCTTCAGCCCATGTGCGACCGAAAGAAAAATATCGGGTGCAGGTTTACTGTTGGCAACTGAAGCGGCATCACCAATGAAATCAAATAAATGCTCAATGCCGAGTTTAGTAATGACCAAGCTAGCATTTTTACTAGCAGAAGCTAAGCCAATCTTAACGTTAGACTTTTTTAATACGGTAAAACAATTTAATACTCCATCAAATAAATGACTTGGGTTAACTTCGTCGATTAAGGTTAGATATTGGTCATTTTTTTCTTTGAGCAAGAGTTCAAACTCTGTTGTGCTAACAACTAAATTACCCTTAGCTAAAATGTATTTTAAAGAGTTTTCACGATCCACCCCTTTAAGCTTTTCGTTGTCTTCTCTATCAAAGGTAATGTCGAGTTTATTAGCTATAGCTTGCCAGGCTATAAAGTGAAATTCAGCGGTATCAGTTAAAACACCGTCTAAGTCAAATATTACTGCACTTGTTATCATCATTTCTTTCTCCACGAGGCTACTTTTTCGATTAATCTTCATCAATTGCAATATGCAAGGTTGGCTCTAGTTCTGTGAGTAAATAACCTTGTTGGTAATGTTTTAAAGAGAACTGTTTACCAGACAATAGCTGGTAAGTTATTTGTCCACGAGATAATGTTAATTCAACTTGGCAACCCAATAGCTTCAATTTAAAACGTAAGCCTTGCCACTGCTTTGGTAAATTAGGCTGAAAACTCGCGTAATTATCTCTAATACGTAAGCCAGCAAAACCCTGTGTAATACACATCCAAGAACCAGACATAGCGGCTGTATGCACACCATAATGGCTATTGTTGTGTAGATTATTTAAATCCGTTAACACTGTGTCATCAAAGTAATCAAAGGCGGCCTGATGATTGCCTGTTTCACTGTAAGCTAAGCTATGGGTGCACGCTGATAAGGTTGAATCATGAGTCGTTATCGGTTCGTAAAAAGCCAAATTATTTCGCTTTAAACGGATATCTACTTCATCATCTTGCAAAAAGTTGGCAAGGATCACATCAGCTTGTTTCAAAACTTGGTGACGATAAATTACCAGTGGATGAAAGTTTAATAACAGTGGGTATTTATCTTTGGGCGTACCGCGAAAGTCCCAAGGTTTTTTATCTAAAAAACTGTCATCCTGCGGGCTAATGTTTTGCTCCGCTTGATGTGGAAGGTACATTCTCTCAGCAATTTCTTTCCAAATATTCAGCTCTTCGATGGAAAGATTTAGCTTAGTTAGCAGCAGATTACATCGGCTTTCATTGTTAACGCTTAATTTATTTATCAGCTCAATAGCAAAGGATAAGTGAATTTTTGCCATTGAGTTAGTGTAATAATTGTTATTAACCAATGCGGTATATTCATCTGGTCCAGTAACAGTATCAATGCAAAAGCGATTACTGTTATTTTTGTTGAAATGCCCTAATGAGGGCCATAATCGTGCGGTTTCAATAACAAGTTCAGCACCTTCATCCCAAATGAACTGCCAGTCATCACTTGCTTTAAAATATTGTCTCACTGCGTAGGCAATTGCTGCATTGATATGGTATTGCGCTGTTCCTGCTGGAAAAAAGGATGAACATTCTTCACCACTGATAGTACGCCAAGGAAATAACGCGCCTTGTTCATGGCCCATTTCTGTTGCGCGACTCTTAGCTTTTGCTAAACCGTTAAAGCGATAACTTAACAGGCTTTTTGCTACATCAGGCTGAGTGTAAATGAAGTAGGGGATAATATAGATCTCTGAGTCCCAAAAGTAATGCCCGTCGTAACCAGGGCCAGTTAAACCTTTGGCGGCTATATTTCTTTGACCATCTTTCCCTGCTGACATAGTTAAATGCAGCATATTCAATCTGATAGCTAATTGATGTTGGTCATTCCCTTCAATGATTACATCACTATCTTGCCAAAAATCATTCATCAATTGTTGATGTAATTGTAAGTTCTCTTGATAACCAAGGTTTTTAGCACATAAGAGCTCTTCACGAGCTTGAGTGATTAATGCTTGCTCATCTATTGGTGCGTTTTGTTGTTGATTATTACTTGTTAACGTTTGAGGGCATAAATATAAACTGTATTTACTGAAGGTAACTTTATTGTCAGTAAGTTCTACTTCAAATTGTTCAGTTAATACATTTTTACTGTTTGAACTGATCTTAATATGCTTATTTTTTTGCTCAAACTGATGGCTTGTTGCAGCAATCATTAAGCTTTTTGGATCTGATAGTTGATGTAATAAAAAGGCATATTCGGGTGTACAGAATGACTCTAAACAGTGTAGTTTATCAATCATTGATAAATTGCCTATTCTAGGGTCGTTGCTATTTTGACTTGTCGAATCACTTCCTCTAATCGAAGAGGTAATTTGTAATTTACCTGAAAAATTTACCGCCTCTATTTGGTAGTGATTTATCATCATATTTTGTTGATGTTGACATACAAACCGAGTGATATGCAGCTTAATTTCTTTACCTGAATCTGAGTGAAGTTGTAATACCTCATGATAAGACGCTTGGTGCAAGTTTACCTGTCTTTTGCCAATGCTATGAGGTTTGAAAACTTCATTTTCTGATGATATTTCAATAGCTTTGGTATTAAATGCTTGCATCATTTTATTATTAAATTGTGCAAAGCCATAAGCTGATTCATCATATTCAATCGTCTCTCTGATATAAGACCCATTGATATAAGTACCTTCACACTCGGGTTGGGTGATGTCACTTTCATAACCGCTAGTGCCACGCGTACCTAAAGTACCATTACCTAATGAAAATAATGTTTCAATAACACCCTCTGAAAGGTGTGTTAACTGATCTTGCGATAAAATCCACTGTTTATCTTCATCTATAGCTAGGTAGTTGTTTAAAGTTTTCACACGTTAACCTTATTTAATTGTTCTCTTCTGCTATTAATAATACAAGGTTATTTAAATTATGCAATCGTTTGCAAAATAATATTTTTGAAGCTACTATTATTAAATGTTACTAAATATGCAATCGATAGTGTTTATTGTCGTAGTGCGTAAATAATTCGTTAATAGTCATTAACTATGCTTATATGAAGTATATATTCGGGGAGTGTTATGAAAAACTGGCGTATTAAATTATCTTTGTTACTTACTTATTTTGTTTTTGCTATTTTGCTTAACAGTGTGGGTGTTGTGATTTTACAAGTTATTAATAATTTCGATATTAGCAAACCCTCTGCCAGTATATTAGAAGGCTTTAAAGACTTACCCATTGCTTTGGTTTCTTTTTTAGTTGCTTCGTATTTACCTCGTTTTGGCTACAGAAAAGCAATTTTAATTGGGCTGAGTCTTGTGACTCTTGCTTGTTTAATCATGCCGCAGTTACCTAGTTTTGCCATGAGCAAAATGTTGTTTTTGTCCGTTGGTATTGGTTTTGCGTTAGTCAAAGTGTCTGTTTATTCAACCGTGGGTTTGATCACTCATAATCGCCAAGAACATGCATCATTTCTCAACATCATAGAGGGATTCTTTATGGTCGGGGTTTTATCAGGTTATTGGATATTTGGCTTTTTTATCAATCCAGATGAACCGAAATCGCTTGACTGGTTTGAAGTTTATTATTGGCTTGCATTATTATGTACCATAAATATT
>CAJXRC010000310.1 GCA_913058405.1 uncultured Colwellia sp.
TACGAGATCTAGTACGGTCTCGTGGGCTCGGAGATGTGTATAAGAGACAGCACCTATTATGATTTCTATTAGCCCAAAAGCATTAGTGCCTGGCTCAGATACAGCATTTGAAAAAAAGTTAGATTTAACTAATTTAACCCCAGAACAAGTTGCCTTAGATATTAATAAACTAAATTTATTCTATGGAAAAAAACAAGCGCTAAATGATATCACTATGTCTATTCCAAAAGGGCAGGTAACAGCGTTCATTGGGCCAAGTGGTTGTGGTAAGTCAACACTATTACGCTCTATTAATCGTATGAACGACTTAGTTGACGATTGCCATATAAGTGGCGAAATAAACCTTCATGGTAATAATATCTATGATAAACATGTTGATGTTGCTGAGCTAAGACGTAAAGTCGGTATGGTATTTCAACGACCAAATCCTTTTCCTAAAACTATTTATGAAAATGTGGTTTATGGTTTACGTATTATGGGCGAAAACAACCGTAGAAAATTAGATGAAGCTGCAGAGCAATCATTACGAAGCGCAGCGCTATGGAACGAAGTAAAAGACAGATTACATGAAAGTGCCTTAGGTCTATCGGGTGGGCAACAACAACGTTTAGTGATTGCCCGTGCTATTGCTATTCAACCTGAAGTCTTATTACTTGATGAGCCTACTTCAGCACTCGATCCTATTTCAACCTTGACCATTGAAGAGTTGATTAATGATCTTAAAAAGCAATTCACTGTGGTCATTGTTACCCATAATATGCAACAAGCAGCACGTGTGTCCGATCAAACAGCATTTATGTATATGGGGGATTTAATAGAGTACAGTGACACCAATACTCTGTTTACCACGCCATTGAAAAAGAAAACTGAAGATTATATTACTGGCCGTTACGGTTAATCAATAGATTAAGAAAGTACAAACCTTTGAAAGGACATCCCATGGATAATTTACAAATTGGTCGACATATTTCTGGCCAATTCAATGAAGATTTAGAACGCGTTATAAACAATGTCATGCATATGGGCGGCTTAGTTGAGAAGCAATTAACAGACGCACTTATTGCTGTAGGTCAATCTGATGTTGATTTAGCGAAACAAGTATTGAGTAACGATTACCAAATTAATGCTTATGAAGTCAGTATAGATGACGAATGTACGCGTATTATCGCTAAGCGCCAACCAGCCGCGGGTGACTTACGTCTAATTATGGCCGTAGTTAAAACCATTGCTGACTTGGAAAGAATAGGTGATGAAGCGGAGAAAATTGCTAAAGTTGCGCTAGAAAGCTTCTCTTCGTCACAGCAAGATTTACTGGTTAATTTAGATAACTTGGGTCGAAGAGTACTTGAGTTTTTACAAGCTAGCCTTGATGCTTTCACTCGAATGGATTGTGACACGGCGATTAAAATTCATCAAATGGATGATAAAATAAACCGTGAATATGAAGCGCTTATGCGTCAATTAATGACCTATATGATGGAAGATCCTCGTTCAATTCCGCAAGTTATGACGGTTATTTGGTCAGCACGAGCCCTCGAACGTATTGGTGACCGCTGTCAAAACATCTGTGAGTACATCATTTACTTTGTTAAAGGTAAGGTTGTACGTCATACCACAGCAGAAGATATGAAAAAATTATAACGCACTAGCATCTATAGTGTGTGTTTAAAATTATAATAAATTCAATTGATTAAGTATGCACTATACTAGTGTTTAGCAAAAAAAAAATGACGCTATTACGCCTGGTTAATAAAGGCATGCATTTAAGCTGATATTAGCATTTAACATTAGAAGTTAAATGGGGTACTATCCGCGGCGAATAGCAATGACGAGAGTTAGACTGACTGGAAACACAATTATGGCTAAAAATTCAATCTTAGGTGTATTTGCAAAATCACCGATAAAACCGTTAGTGAAACATATTCAAATAGTTGTTAAATGTAGTAAACAACTAATTCCATTTTTTGAAGCATGTACTGCAGAAGACTGGAGTGAAGCGGCTAAAGTACGCCGTAAACTCTCAAAATTAGAGCAAGATGCTGACGCCTTAAAACGTCAATTACGTCTAGAGCTTCCAGGTGGCTTATTTATGCCAGTTGATAGAGCTGACTTACTTGAACTCGTTTCTCAACAAGACAAAATAGCAAACAAAGCAAAAGATATTGCTGGTCGCGTTCTTGGACGTAAACTTGAAATACCTGCTAGCTTGCAAGCTGAATTCACTATTTATTTAGCACGTTGCATAGATGCTACTGAAAAAGCAGCTGAAGCGATTAATGAATTAGATGATTTATTAGAAACAGGCTTCCGTGGACGTGAAGTAGTATTGGTAGAAAAAATGATCAGCCAGTTAGATGCTATCGAAGATGATACTGATGACTTGCAAGTTATTTTGCGTAAAAACTTATTAGCGATTGAAAAGGATTTGAATCCAGTTGATGTAATGTTCTTATATCAAATTATTGATTGGGTTGGTGATTTAGCCGATCTTGCTGAATGTGTAGGTGCACGTTTAGAAATTCTTCTCGCTAGAAAATAAGGTTTATCTGATGGAAATTATACTTAACTCAGGCGGCACTTTTGTAATTCTTGCTGCCGTTGTTGGCTTCTTCATGGCATGGGGTATTGGTGCCAATGATGTAGCTAATGCAATGGGAACCTCTGTTGGTTCAAAAGCATTAACTATTAAACAAGCCATTATTATTGCTATGGTGTTTGAATTTGCCGGCGCTTATCTTGCGGGTGGTGAAGTAACGTCAACGATTCGTAAAGGCATTATTGATGCTAGTTATTTTGTTGATTCACCAGAATTACTGGTTTACGGCATGATTTCAGCACTGTTTGCTGCTGCTACTTGGTTGCTTATCGCTTCAGCTTTAGGTTGGCCAGTATCGACTACTCACTCAATTGTTGGCGCTATTGTTGGTTTTGCTGCCGTAGGTGTTAGTGCAGACGCGGTAGAGTGGAGCAAAGTCGTTGGTATTGTTGGTAGCTGGATTATCACACCGCTAATATCAGGTGTTATTGCTTTTATTATTTTTAATAGTGCGCAAAAGCTTATTTTTGATACGGATAAACCACTGCAACAAGCTAAACGCTGGGTTCCTGCTTATATGTTCCTTGCCGGCTTTGTGTTATCACTGGTTACTATCAAAAAAGGGCTTAAGCATATTGGCCTAGAAAACGTCAATTTAGGTTTTGTAAACTTTGAAATCAAAGGTGCAGGCGGTTTCTATTTGGCAGCAATTGTTGCAATTATCGTTGCTATTATTGGTAAGTTCTTTATTAGCCGCTTAAAGTTTGATGAAAATCTTGCTAAAGAAGCTCATTACGTTAATGTCGAAAAAGTATTCGCAATACTGATGATTGTTACTGCTTGTGCAATGGCGTTTGCTCATGGTTCAAATGATGTTGCCAATGCTATTGGTCCATTAGCTGCTGTAGTGAGTATTGTTGAACAAGATGGACAAATTGCTGCTAAATCAGCTATTGCTTGGTGGATATTGCCACTAGGTGGTTTTGGTATTGTTGCTGGTCTTGCCTTGTTTGGTCATAAAGTTATTGCAACTATTGGCCAAGGTATTACCCATTTAACGCCAAGTCGAGGTTTCGCTGCTGAATTAGCTGCTGCCAGTACTGTTGTTATAGCTTCAGGTGCAGGTTTACCTATTTCGACAACACAAACTCTAGTAGGCGCTGTGTTAGGTGTGGGTATGGCACGTGGTATTGCCGCTATTAATTTAGGTGTTGTACGTAACATTGTTGTATCTTGGGTTATAACCTTACCTGTAGGTGCTGGCTTATCTATTATCTTCTTCTGGATTATGCAGGCTACATTTAGTTAGTCTTATAACACTAGAAAATAGAGTCAAAAAAGCCGCAACATGTTGCGGCTTTTTTATTTTCTTTATTTAATCATTACTTCTAAAGTTTCATGACTAAAAAGCTATCTTATTAACTAAATTTAGCTACGTTCAGTAACTTCTAATAAGTGGTAACCAAACTGAGTTTGCACCGGGCCTTGTACTGTATTTAAAGGAGCTGAAAAAACAACTTTATCAAATTCAGGAACCATTTGACCTGGGCCAAAGCTACCTAAATCACCACCTTGTGCATTTGATGGGCAGTTCGAATGCTCTTTAGCTACTTCAGCAAAATCTTTACCTGCTTCTATTTCTGCTTTTAAGGCTAAACATTGTTCTTCTGTATCCACTAAAAGGTGGCGTGCACTTGCTTGAGACATACTTGTTTCCTATTTCTGTATTGTGAAATTACAACTATTTTAAAATAATTATAATTGAGCAGAGCTACATTAACGCATCTAATTAATAATTGAAAGTAAGGTAAATAAAAGTAATTTGTTAACCCTTGAATTCATTGAGTTATTAACTGTTGAAGAGGCATATTTAAAATGAATAAAACTATCGTAAGGTCCTTATACCACGGGCTTCGTACTTTAAAAGAGCGATAGTCAAAAGTTGGTAAAACAATAACTTTAACGATAAGAGTAAAGTGCTCATCTTACTATTGAGGATGAATTATCCTTGCGTTAGCTATTACTATGGTAGATTCGCATTTCAACTTATACCCATTCCATTAAATTTATTCCCACCTCAGAGCTATGTCTGAAGAGTTATAACGAACAAAATTTTTGCTGGTATAGTCATTCTATATATCACAAATTTGTACAGTTATTGCTTTTCTGACAAGGTCCTAAGGGCGAGGACCTAATAAAAAATAAAGACTTATATGCTGTATTATTGTTTTGACAAGGACGCTGCATGGATGCAGCTTATTAGAGAATGCAGGAGCAATTATCTTGAGCATATTCTACTGAATTACCATTATATTCAATCAATGCCTTGCTTTTAAGCCTTTTAATTCTCGCTGAGTGGGAACTGTCTCTTATACACATCTCCGAGCCCACGAGACCGTACTAGATCTCGTAT
>CAJXRC010000311.1 GCA_913058405.1 uncultured Colwellia sp.
TTGAACATCTAACATAGCTCTGAGTTGGGAAGAAATTTAATCAAATTGGTATTAATCACAAATTATCATGGGCTTACTAAAATGAAATTATATCACTGCCGCGACTCTCGCTCTGTCAGACCGTTGTGGGCACTCGAAGAATTACAGCTTGACTATGAACTGATTAATATGGAATTTCCGCCTAGATACAACCATGAAGGGTATCTACACATTAATCCATTGGGTACAGTACCGACCTTCATCGACAGGAATTTAGTCATGACTGAATCGGCTGCTATCTGTCAGTATTTGGTTGATAAATATGGCACGAGTGAAATAGGTTTAAGCATTGAACATCCAGAGTACGGTGATTATCTTAACTGGATTCACCGCAGTGATACGACCTTCACTTTCCCGCAAGCTTTAATATTAAGATATGACCGTTATGAAAAACCTGATCGTTTACAACCACAAGTCGTCGAAGATTATAAAAAATGGTTATCGTCAAGGTTGAACAGCGTTGAGGTTGCACTTGAAACCAGTGATTACCTTTGTGCAGGTAAATTTACCATAGCGGATATTTGTGTTGGTTATGCGCTTTTTCTCGCTCAAAAAACAGAGAACGATAATAATTTTGGGCCGCATACTCGCGATTATTTAAAAAGACTAATGGCTCGTGATGGCTTTAAAGCCGCAATGAATCAACAAAAAGATCTAGCACCAATTTTTTAATGAACACAAGGTCACTCATTAATGTGACTTGTTATGAGTTATTCAGAAAATACAGCGCGAACTACTTTATCGGTAATTTGCGCTGAAAATTGATGCCTTAGGAGGATAAGCTATAAAAAGCTAATGAGTTATTTTTCTGCTTCTGTAGCTGCTGCAGTGGCAGCTGTCGCTTTTCTCATTGCCGCTTTAATTTCCTTAATATCGCAGCCATCAAGCAGCAATAATACATCGGCGATAGAGCTACGTAGTTCAGTACTTTCTTTAAGCGTTTTTTTATTTTGTATATGTGAAATTGACTCTCTATTCATCACCGCATCAAGTAACTTCTTTAAGCTTCCTTCGTCATCAATATCTAATGGCGCTAGAGGGTTAGTTGCGACGTCATTGTAAGCATTATAAATAAGAGTGAGTGCTTCTTGAGATTCTTTTAATCTTTGCATTTTTTATTCTTATTAAGTTGAATAGTATTTTTAGATTACATCAATAAAACACTTTGTCTATAAGATATTGAACAATATTAAAATAACCTTCTTTATTCATACTACGGTTTTATATTTTAAATATATAACTAACCAAGCGCTTTACAATAAAAAAGCCCCTACATTGCTGTAGGGGCTTTCTTTTGTGCCAATAAGTTTCTTGTTCAAGTTATCAGCTGTAAGCCACTATTTATATTAGAGTGAAACAGGACTTCTTACACAACTCACATAATTAAATTCCGTACTAATTGATGATGGCTGTTCTTCACCCTTGCCTAAATCGATAACCTTATAGGTCTCACCTAAATCCTCTGTTGTTGATGTCCAATAATTTTCACCAACTGACCAGTTGTATTTGGTATAAAACTCATAGTCGACAGCAGGATCTGCAGTTTTATCGTTCCATAGTTTCGTCAATTCTGTTGAGGTAGGTAAACGGTAATTGGTATGTTTATTATAAACTAGTTCCTGACAAACACTTTCAGCTTCGTCATAAGTTAGCATAATAAAAGATTGATTTTCTGGGCCACTCATACCATCTTCAACATTGACCTCTTCACTGGTAATAGTTAACTGTAATTGCATTACATCATACGCTAGGAATGTCCCAGTAAAACTTAAGTTATCTGAACTCAAGACTCTCACAGCACCTAAGTTGGCGAATGGACGACCATCTACAATGGCATGATCACCAACAGACACATGAATAGACACCTGTTCAGTCTTAGTAAGACCATTGTAAAAGTGATTTCGAATCAGTCCTGTTTTAGGGTGGATAGAAACAGCAGACTCAGCGCCTGAACCTTCAAACATCTCACTTATAGACCAAACAATATCTTCTTGGTTGTTTAAAACATTTTTTGATTCATCTGTATATTCTCCCATTGCAATGTACTGATGTGATTGACCTGGGACAAGATATAAATGATTTGGTACAATTGTAATAGTCTTCAATACCGCTTCGGTAATAGTGATGTCTTGCTCAGCTTTTAATGCCTCGTTCTCTACAGGTGTTACAGTCAAGAAAACTATTGTCTCACCTGGATTCTTGGCAGTTAATAATCCTTCAGCCTCAAGACTAATGACATCATTAGCGGTGTTTTCCCAGACAATACTAACATTATCATCACTCGTTAATTCTTTACTACTACCGTTTGAGAAGTACCCCATTGCTATTAACTGAGTAGAAACTCCAATAGGGTATGAATAAACACTTTCAGGTTCTGTTGCTATGGACACTGATAACAGTATTCCTGGTGCCTCTGTTACTCTTACATAAATTGATGTACTCGTGATAGTTTCAAATATAGCTGTCACTTCTGCAAGACCAGAGGCAACTCCTTTAAAAGTTCCGTTCGTTTCACTAAGAGACAAAATATGATCATTAGAAGAGACCCAAGTAACCTGATTGGTGACAGTTTGCGTTGTATCATCGGTATATGCTGCCTCAGCAGTAAAACTAATTGAGTGACCTTCAGCAACAGTTATAACACCAGCTTTCACCGGTGAAATAGTCAAACTTACTAAAGTCGCATTAGTTACCGTTAATAATGTAGAACTTTGTAACCCTTGATAATTGACCGATATGGTCGTTTCACCTGCAGTTAATGTATCCGTTAGTCCTGCTCCATCTATTGTTGCCACTGTGGGATCACTGCTTATCCAAACTATATCGCTATGATCTAATTCGTCGTAGTTTTCGTCAGTGTAAATAGCAAAAGCTTGGTACTGTATATTATTACCAAGTGGTACAGTATTTTCTACAGAATAAATTTCAATCTCGCGGACTTCCGCTGCTGTAATTGTTATTTCAATAGTAGCTGTAACGAATTCACCTTCTTCATTTTGCGCACCATTATAAACAGCATTAATTGTTGTGATACCCTCACTCATACCAGTAACAACACCAAAAATATCAACAGTAGCAATGCTTTCATCATCGCTTGACCATGTGGAGCTTGTACTCGAAGCGCTACGTGTTTCAGCATCCGAAAATGTTGCTTCGCCCTCTATCAGTTGGCTAACACCTTTGGCAAAAGAGGTATGGACTGCATTAAGCTCAACGCCGGTTACATATACAGAAACTGAGGGTCCGCCACTACCACTACCACTTCCGCAAGCTGTGATGAAACATAAAAGAGTGATTAAGAGAAATCCTCTTAATTGATGGATAGAGTTAAACATGAAAAATTGCTTCCTTGTAAATTGTTTTATGGGATAACGCGTAGACAGACGTCTAACTTTGTCTCGTATTAAAGTTGAAATACAATGAAGGTATTCTAACAATAATGGTGTCACTAAAGTATGCAGATTCCGAAAACTAGTGATGTCTTAAGAGCAGTTTTTAGACCTGTTATTATTATTTTTTGACTCAATATTAAGGAGGGATTTTAATATGCTCAATTCAAAAATGGCTTGTTCAATGAAAATTTTTCAATCAGATGGCAACTTAAAAGTCATCCAAAAAGATAGATATATTCAAGAAGCTGGGCAATGTAACGTTTATTTAGAGGACGACATTCACGATACAACTATCCATGAAGATAATACGCTGATGTTTCGCTTAACAAGCTGCGACTTTCACAAAGAACTTAGCGAAGGTAGATTAATTAGATACCTTAACAACAGTGATAAGTGGCAATAGGTATTAGGTTAAAAACAAAGAGTATTTAATCTGTAATGTTTTATAAGGCTCAAGTTTAACGCTATTCGAAGGTTCAACTCTACAACCCTAAACTTTCTCTTTTAAAATTCCAGAAAGTAAAAAACCGCTAACCTTTCGATTAGCGGTTTTTCTATATGTGCAGGTAAAAATTGGACGATTATGTTAATTGGTTTTATTCGAAAAAGGTACTATTTTGAAAGTTTATCTAACTTATCAAAAAGCATAGCCTACAAATATTCATTTATATTTATCTATTTATCATTCTTATAAAAATAAAGCTTGCTGAATTTAGTTTAATCGTCACTTTCTCGGTAACAGTTAGCGTTAAGATATGGAGACCCTACAGCTGTTTTGATATGAAGGCGGTAATTTCATTGGTTTTGAGCATACAGGATAGTAAGACGGTGAAAAGTTACGAGAATATTATATAGCTCAGCTTAGTTGTTTTGATCAAAGAAGTGGTTAAAATTATATTGTAACTTTTCGAAATACTGACCTACATGCAAACCATCAACTATTGCATGATGTACCTCTACCGATACTGGCATCACTACTTCTTTGTAAACAGTTTTGTATTTCCCCATTACTATTCTTGGTATTGAGTCATGTTCACTCTGTTTTTGGGCATGAGAAAAACTTGTAAAGTGAAGCCAAGGTAAAACGGAACAGAAGATTTCATTGCCTCTGTCACTTGTTGGTTTTAACGATTTATAACCGTTCTTAATTTTAGATAATTGCTGAACAGCGTGATGATAAAACACATCAAAATTACTACTGGTCCCAAATTCAGCAAAGCTAAAACTTTCGTCGCTATTGAGCACTGTACAACTTATTTCCAACTCATCATGCACATCGATTTCATTATTTTTTATTCGAAACCTAAATGGCTCTATTTGATTTGCTGTGTATCCGAGCAGAAACAAAGAACAAATGAAGAAAGAAAGCTGATTCTCTTTACAATAATCAAGAGTTTTAGTGCTGTCTCTTATACACATCTCCGAGCCCACGAGACCGTACTAGATCTCGTA
>CAJXRC010000312.1 GCA_913058405.1 uncultured Colwellia sp.
TGGGCTCGGAGATGTGTATAAGAGACAGAAAAAGATAATCTCACTAAGTAAAATGTTTATAAATCTTTTTAATTCAGTTTGTTATTGTAAAGTATTATAACGAAGTGCTGCCGCTTGTGCTTGTGTCCATCGAGCGCTTTGTTTCAATTCTGCCAGTAAATTCATTTCTTCTACCTCTGACATTTTTAAATATCCCTTCGCTGCATCATAAGGATAGATCCCATATTCTAATTCTTTTGAGTCATAACCTGCTTCACTAAGAAGCCATATTGCATTGGCGCCAGTATAATAGAATACTTGGAATGCAAAATACTCAATGACATCTTTTTTAGTCTTTAAGGTAGCATATCCATCTGAAATTTTATCCATTTCAAAAGCAGTGTGAAATATAAATTTGCTGTCATTGGCAACTTCCAATACGTTTCTACTAGCCATTTTATCTATATATAATGCACTTCCTTCATACAGTTCTTGACCTAAACCATGCTTATAAATTAAACCTGTTTGAAAGCCACTATGCGCAGAAGGATCTCGTTTAAGCATCTCATGAATAATCACATAGTATTTTTTAAGGGATATCTTAGCTTCTTCTTGTGATATGGCATCGACAGGAAACTTCTTTAGCGTATCCATTAACATGAGTTGTAAAGATAATAGTTCATTGTTAAGCGGGTATTGAGAAAATTTATTGAAAGCTAATTGCTCATAATCAGGATGGTTTTTAAAGTTTTCGCCTTGATAAGCATGAAATACTTCATGTACTGCTAATGAGAAAGCGCTAGTGATTATCGGGTCAAGAATCTCAACTTCATTTTGTGAGTAAGATTGAATGTAATAGCCTTTACCATCAATCCTAAAGTCATAATCATAGGCATCATTACCTGCTTTAAGCTTATCATTTGCACTGTGCATACTGCCTTCATATTTTAAGACGTTAAGTCCTTGCGACTCGTTTTCCCCAAGGTGTTGTGCATTATCTATAGTCGTTTGCGGGTTAATCACAAAAGCAGTAACTGGCTTACCGTTTTCTCTGCGTATAAAATATTGTGGTACAGATTTATAATCATATCCTTGCCAAAGTTTTTTGGATTCAACCACATCCATTGTTTTCTTAATTTGTCGTAAGAACTTCTCATCTAATTCAGTTGCTAGCTCGGTTGAAATTGATACGTTAGGATCTGTTGGTACAGTCTTACTACGCTCAGTATTATCGTTGTTGCAACCGACAATGGTTGCACACAGAAAAAGTGGGAACAGATGAGTTGATAATGAAAGTTTCTTAGGTGAATTCATAGCGTCTTCAGAATTTAATAATTAAGTCAATGGTGAGACATTATTATCCTGTAAAAGCCCATCAATTATTGTAAGCGCACGTAAGCCTTTGTAAGTATGGTACTTGAAAGTGAGAAGTGGTTGGTTATGCTAATGTTTAATACAGTTAAGACAGCGTCAGAACTTCTGTTTAAACCATGAAGATAGGTTAATCACAAATACTTGCAACTAAGTTCAGCACATGAAAAAAGAGATAACCTAAGCTATCTCTTTATAAAGCGTGTTCTGTCTTTTTATTTATCACTATAAAAACCAATTTATAATCATGTGGTTTACGAGTTTTTACGTTTAACCCGGTTAGTGGTCATCTAGTCATTTAGCAAAAATTCAGTATCAACTACAAGCCACTCCAGGGTTAAATCAGCTACGTGACAATAAAATAGGCCATGATCATGCTCATTTACTTGTTGAGTAAAATCACTTAACCAAGTCATTAAATAGCATTTAATAAAATCAAGTTGCTCTTCAGGTTCCGCGCTTACACACACATGAGCAATATAGGCTAAAATTACTGCGATATGATCGCTAGGCTCCGGAAAGTCACTGTGAACTTGTAACTTATTGTCGGTTAAAAATTCAGTCATTTGTTGATGGAGTTCACCAAATATTTGAATTTTATCTTTCTTCCTTTTGCTTCCAGTCTCAACACTTGGCTCTGCCATTTCTTTAGCGTTAACATACTGACCCGCATAAGGCGATACACTTGTTCTACCATCTACTAAAAATAAGCCACAAAAATCAGCAGCAAGTTCGAGTAATGATTCTTCACTATTTAACTTAGCTAACTTGGCTTTAATCCCATTTATTGAAACCGTCAAGCTTGGCTCAAGCGCGAGTGAATTTAAAAAACTTTCTCCTTGTGCAGAGGTTAATTGTGCCACTAAATCTGACGTTACTTCTTTAGCAAAAAGTGAAGAGAGAAAGTTATATACGACCGCTCTTGCCTCTCTTTCTTCAGAAAGTCCTTGTGCTGTTTCTTGACTTACTTGACTCATGAGCCTATCTCCAATGGTCCTTGGAATGAAGTTACTTGCGGTAACTTACCACGAAATTTCTCATAGTCGACCAAACAAGTATAAGCTGAACAAGCTTGCGCTAATTTAGATGAGCCTATATCTTGCGTTAAAGTATTAGGGTCGCCATAACTACAAAGTGCGCCCACTTTTGCCCCACCAGTAACACTACCATCATCACCAACAGGTCCATACCAAGCGCCTTCATGTATACGAATTACGCCTTGTGGAAAGTTACTACTAATAACGGCACCAGCAAGTAATTGGCCTCTGCCATTGAATACTCGAACAACATCCCCCTCTTTTATGCCACGTTTTTTAGCATCTTCTGGGTTTAAATAAACCGGTTCTCTATCTTGTACTGTATAAGTTTGACGATACTCTTTTGACTCACACATTTGTGAATGTAGACGCTTATCTGGATGACAAGATTGCATCCAAATGGGATGTTTGTCTGAGCCAGGACCGCCGTGGCTGCGTTCACTTTTCTCCATCCAAGTTGGGTGACCTTTACAGTCATCATACTGGTAACGTTCGATTTTACGGCTGAAAATCTCAATTAAACCAGAAGGAGTGCCTAGTGGGTTGATTTCAGGATCGTCTCTAAAGTCAGCATGTCGTGTCCACGGTATACCTTCACCAAAATGTACATAACCGTCTTGCCAAAATTGCTCAAACTCAGGCATAACAAACTTACCCTCATTAGCGGTTTTACATTCACCATAGAGTTTTTTAAGCCAATCAAGCTCAGTCATACCACGGGTATATTCTTTTTCTTTACCTAAAATGCGGGCAAAACGAGTGAATATTTCATAATCCGACAGGCTATCAAATAGTGGTTCAACCATTTTTTGCATGGCCAACAAACCTCTATTGGCGTAACTACCGTAAATATCAATATCGTTACGCTCCATGGTAGTACAGGCTGGTAGAACGATGTCTGAAAAACGACAAGTAGCCGTCCAGTTAATATCAATACTGACTACACACTCTAACTTATGAAATGCCTCTTTCATACGGTTACGGTCTTGATGATGATTCCATGGGTTGTTGCCTGAGAAAATCATCATTTTAATATCAGGGTAAGTTACTTTAGCACCATTAGCATCAATCACTTTACCAGGCTCTAAAATCGCATCAATCCAACGGGCAACAGGTATAGTGCTACTAGCGCCTTTAAAATCAGTGCTGTCAAATATCGGCTTTTGGCCTTCATCTAAATTTCGAGGGAAAGCGCCTGGCGCTGCTGCGCCTGAAGAAGGTACACCAATACTTGAGTAATGATGACCATAACTAATGCCACCACCTGGTAATCCTATTTGACCTACCATAGTGGCTAATACTGCTGCCATCCAGTAAGGCTGTTCGCCATGTTGTTGACGTTGAATACACCAGCCCATTAACAACTGTGTACGGCCAGCTACCATGGTTTTAGCCAAGTCTTTTATAATATCAGCCGGTACAGACGTAATTTTTTCTGCCCATTGTGCTGTTTTTACAACGCCGTCACTCTCACCTGTCAAATAAGGTACAAAGCGATCAAAACCTAGGCTATAACCATCAATGAACTTTTGGTCATGTAAGCTATTGCTATAAAGCTCATAAGCAATAGCAAGCATTAAGGCGACATCAGTTTGTGGATTAACATAGATTTTTTCACAATCTAAGTAATCTTGCGTTTTGGATGCGACGGGATCGATGCTAATGACTCGGATTTTCCCTTGTTTTACTTTCTCTTTTAGTTGAGCAAGGTATTCATAACTTTCGTGGGTTTCCGCATTCCAACCCACCTGTAAGTTTTTATAAGGATCGTTAGCCCACAATATAATCGTTTTAGCATTCTCTAAAATAAGTGGCCATGAAGTACCTTGCGCATACACTTCGGTTGAGCCTAATACATAAGGCAATATGGTTTGGCCAGCACCGGTAGAGTAATCGCCAATTTTTTTGACAAAATTACCATGCATGGCAACGGCGCGTTGCATGTGGCTAGTACTAGAATGTAATTGCCCCGTAGCACGCCAACCTGTTTGTCCTGCATGTAACCCTGAAGGACCATAATTGGTTTGCACTTCATCTAATGATTGCTTAAATAGGGTTAACGCTTGATCCCAAGTCACTCGAACAAAGCGAAAATCGCCACGCTGCGTAGTATCACTTTTATGACCTTTAAGTAAAAAGTCTAAGCGAACCATAGGGTAGCGAATACGTGAAGGGTTATAAACTAAGCCTTTAACCCCATTAATCATATCGGTTGGATACTTATCTAAATCAAACGGTTTAACTTGGTCAATAACACCATTTTTACGTTTTACTTTAAAAGCGCCAAAATGTGATCCCGTTGTTAACCAATCATCACGGTTTTTTGCACCAATTTTTGCCAAAGCAGTTAACGGAGTTAACACCTGTCTCTTATACACATCTGACGCTGCCGA
>CAJXRC010000313.1 GCA_913058405.1 uncultured Colwellia sp.
TACGAGATCTAGTACGGTCTCGTGGGCTCGGAGATGTGTATAAGAGACAGTTTATCAAGCGCTACAATTAATATTTTTGCTAAAATTAACCACTAAACCTTTCAGATTGAAATGCCATAAATAACCAAAAAAAAACTATTATTTTTATTATTTTTTACTCGTTTTTCAGTTAAATCGCCTTATTTGTCTTTTTGTTTCAGTATAAACCTCGAAAAAAATTCAATATATTTACGACTTATTTTGCTCATTAATGGTTTATCAACTAAAAGCAACCCCAAAATAAGCATAATCATCACCAGTAATACGATCATAGCTAAAAGAGGCAAAATGGATTTCAACCAGATATTCTACGATACGCGCCCTAAAGCCAATCCCCCATAAAATGGCAGAGGTTGGCGTAACTAAATTAGATAAACCTGAATCAACTTGATAAGCCGTAACCACTATTTCACTGGATACATTTGAAAAGTCGGTTTGTGGTGCTAGAACAAGCATAGATAAGACAGCTAACCCTGAAGATAAGGTGATTAGCAGTGATAAAAAGGATTCAGCCCAGTATATGCATTGATGAAAATGATAGGAAAAATGTCACTTACAAGGTTTTCAGCATAAAATAAAAAGGTATGAGTAATATTACCTTCATCCATTACTACCACTAACCCTCTTGCTAAAGTGATAATGAAGGCAATACCTAATCATCCTTTACGTCATCAATAAAGCTAGTGGTTAAGATTTGCTCATTCATTTTGACAACCACACCTAGCACTCACATCTTGGCAAAAAATAGCGCTGAAATTTCCACCATCCACCAACCACTAAATGAAACGTCAATGACCATAGCGATAAATACCAACAATAAAGCGGTTAACACTAACGTTTACTGTATGAATAAAGATTGTTCTGTGTAACTTGTAGAACGGTGCAAAAAGTATTTTTCGTTAGATAACTTATTATTGGCAACAAATGACAAATCGTGATTTTCTTTTATTTTTATTTTTATTGCCATAGGCAACATTAACCATCAAATAATTTCTAACTGAAGTTTCTTAAAGCATTATAGATTTGAATAAAACAGGTGGAGTCAGTGAGCCTAGCTAGTAAAAATATTTTAACTTTTTTATAGTGGGTAATTCATCAGTCGAGCTGAGAGCGCCATTTCTACTGATATATTTAAGGATAAGGGGCTAGCGATTGATTCCGAAAATCATGGTTAAACAATTAATGTGCATAACTATCCAGTATTGATAATTTATCGATGAGCAATCCCTAACAAACGAAATAATATTCACTTGCACTTTCGTTTTATTCCCTGCATGTTTAAGCGCAAATTTACTGTTAAAGAGCCTAGTCAGGTGTTAAATAACCATGAAAAATCCTAATAAAACAAAGTTACCCACTATGATTGATGCCTCAATTCCAGTGATATTCTTGGTTGTTTTACTTACCGCTTCGGTAAGTACTTTTGGTGACAATTCATCCTACGGGCCTAATCAAATAGCACTGTTAGCTAGCATGGGCATCGCCATCGTTATCGGTTTGAAAAATGGCTTTACATGGAATTCCATTGAAAAAGCTATTGTTCATGGCATATCTCTTTCGCTCGGTGCAATATTAATACTGCTTGCCGTTGGCTCTTTAATTGGTACCTGGCTGCTGTCGGGTACAGTACCCACCATGATTTATTATGGATTACAGATCCTGTCGCCTGAGTGGTTTTATGCGGCAACCTGTATCATTTGTGGTATTGTCGCTATGAGTATTGGTAGCTCTTGGACAACAGCTGCCACGATTGGTGTTGCCTTGTTAGGGATTGCTCAGGGTTTAGGATTATCACCAGAAATAGCCGCAGGAGCTGTCATTTCAGGTGCCTACTTTGGTGATAAAATATCACCATTATCTGAAACGACTAATTTAGCTCCTGCAATTGCCGGGAGTGAACTTTTTTCCCATATTCGCTACATGCTTTGGACTACAATCCCATCTATTTCGATCGCTTTAATTTTATTTCTACTGCTCGGTTTTTCAGAATCAGCAGCGGTGTCGAGCCAAGCGATTACTGAATTAAACGAACAATTGGCCAAAAATTTCTCCATCAGTCCTGTTAACTTAATACCGTTATTCGTCTTGTTGGCTTTGGCGATAAGGAAGGTCCCAGCTTTTCCTGCGGTTTCAATAGGCGCTATCGTGGGCGCCATTTGCGCAATGATTTTTCAGCAAGAGCTTATTCTGAAGTTAGCTAAGAATACTGATTCAGTATTCTTAGCTAACTTAACCGTAGTTTGGACTACTTTGTTTGATGGCGTTGCGATTGCTACCGGCGATTTAAAGCTCAATGATCTACTTAGTGGTGGCGGCATGTCGAGTATGCTTAATACTGTGTGGTTAATTATCTGTGCCTTAAGTTTTGGTTCGGTTCTTGAGCACTTGGGTATGCTACGTAAATTCCTAGATGTAATATTAAAAGCGGCAAAATCGACAGGAAGTTTAATTGCCAGCACAGTGGTCACTTGTATAGGCACAAATATAGTTACCGCCGATCAATATATGGCAATTGTTATGCCGGGACGAATGTATAAAGAAGAGTATCAGCGCAGAGGATTACATCCAGTGGTGTTAAGCCGTACGCTGGAAGATGCCGGTACCATCACTTCACCACTTATTCCATGGAATACCTGTGGTGCCTATATGTACAGCGTATTATTAGTCAATCCATTAGATTACATTTTTTATTGTTTCTTTAATTTGATCAACCCTATATTAGCCATAATCTATGGATTTATTGGTTTCAAAATTAAAAAGATCATCAATGTAAATACTCAAAGTAAACCTGTCTAGGGAAATAAAGTTAAAACTCTATCTCGCTGTGTGCCTCAAAGCGCCATAGACTCATAAAAATTTCAATACCTAAAATAATGTTAATCTAATGTCCACTTTTGGTATTTTAACCAAATGAGAATTTTTGATTTGACAGATTCTTGATGGAATTTCAAACAATTTAAATATCTAACGCATGGCTGTTTTGCGTTAGATTATTCATCGATAGTTAAGCCTAGGCTAACGTCCGGTTTCGTATCTTTGCTGACTGTTTTGAGGTCGATTTTTCATTCATAAAAACGTCCGCAAGGTGGTAATTGTAATAGTGACGATTAGGTCTATTTCGCAAAAGGGACGAAAGCGAGATAGAAATCACATAGTAATTCGCTTAGTTCAAAATCCGAGAATGCAATAGAACTGTCTTTCTTGAAATGGCGTACCTAATACAACTATTTCTGATAATCATTAATAAGGAATTTTTGGTTTATTTTGGGTATACTTTAACAGGACCAGTGAAGCCCTATAATTATAATAGTCCATTAAGTGATGAATACTATGTATAATGGACTAAGATAAAGAGACTATATAAAATGGACTATTTTAACAATGAGTACTTTTCGAACGTATGCTTATTTAAGGGCCTCGACCAAAGAGCAAGATGCAGGGCGTGCAAAAGATGCATTAGTTCAATTTGCGAATGATCATGATTTGGTAATATCTGCGTTCTTTGCAGAAAACGAATCTGGAGCCACGCTTCAAAGACCTGAATTATTCAGATTACTAGAAATAGCCCAGAAAGGTGATGTAGTACTTGTCGAACAAATAGATCGGATATCTAGATTAAAAGATGATGATTGGAACTCGCTCAAATCCACCATAAAAGTAAAAGGTTTAAGGGTAGTGTCATTAGATTTACCTACAAGTCACCAATTTACAGCAGTAAATGATGAATTCACAGGAAGAATGTTGTCAGCAATTAATGACTTGATGCTCGACATGCTTGCAGCTATTGCTAGAAAGGACTATGAAGACCGACGAAGGCGACAAAAAGAAGGTATTATTAAGGCTAGGTTAGAAGGTCGTTATCGTGGACGACCAATAGATATAGAATTACAACAAAAGGTTGAAGGCATGTTATCTGATAAAAAATCCTATGACTATATTCAGCACATTTTAGGTTGTTCTCGTTCAACAATTTCTAAAGTTTCGAAAAGACTAAAGCAAAATAATATGAAGCCTCACATATAACCTAACCTTTACGGGCTATGACAGACCAGGGGTAAATAGATTTAGGCGAAAAACATTCCGTTTATGCACTGAACCCCTAAATAAAAATGACTGAATATCGCCTAAGGTTAATTTCGAGGGGATGTTAGAAAAACCCCTATTAGCAATTTCGAGGGGATGGGCACAAAACCCCATATACTGAAGAAGAACTTGAGTTGTTTGTTGATGGTTTTATCGAAGGCTTTGGAGATGAGTGGGAAGATTTAAAATTCAAAGTGGGCGAATCAATGGCAAGGCAAAAAATTAAGGACGGATTCATAGCCAAAGATGAAAATAATTTACATAATATCAAACCGGATGGAGGGGTTCATTAGATATCGAATAGTGCCTTTGCTGACATTAGCAACTGGTTATTATTTAGGTCAACTGATAGCCAATAGCTGACCTTAGGTTTAATACTTGTAAGGGCAACTTGGAGCCAATCGCAGACATTAAGCCTTTACAAATTTATGAGCATATTTAGGGCAATATTAGCCAAAACTTTCTGCTCACTTGTGGGGCTTTTACTTCTGGATACTAACTGTGCCACATTGACCTAAGGCATTATTACCATAACTAATCCTGTGTCGCAGAAAGCGGATTTTCGATTAATATTTTTTCTTACCGATTAAATTTACTAACGCTCCATGGGCAC
>CAJXRC010000314.1 GCA_913058405.1 uncultured Colwellia sp.
GTACGGTCTCGTGGGCTCGGAGATGTGTATAAGAGACAGGTATTTAAGCGTGGTACCCATGTAACCTGAAATAAAGCCATTCGGTTGTAAGGCTATTTCCATGATTAATGAATAAGGCATCCAGTTATTCACACTGTTTTTAGTAAAATACCAGGCATCACTTGGCACATAGTATTCTGCGATACAGCTAGAAGTCTTTTTAAGATCTAAACGCTCACCCTGCACTTCGACAACTTGCGTCACGACTTGTAAATCACCACAAGGTGTACGTGGAGGAATACGTCCTTTATACACGTCAAAATCAGGACCAAAACATTTAGAGATATTACCAGTAGCAAATTCAAACATATGCCAAGGTGTAAACGGCGCTTGGTTAGGTACGCGGTTTTGACCAGCTACCATTGGCGCTTCAAAATGTTGAATGGGTGTTACGCCCTTCTCTTTTGGCGCAGTCAAATCAGATACAACTTTCATTAAAGCACGTTCAGGATGTTTAAATGGCGCTACGCCACGTTCATCCAGTTCAAGGTTAGCATCGATGCTATTTACTACAGTACCTGCTGTTGCCGGCTTCATGTTACGAGATTTAAGCTTAACATTGTCAGGTAAAGTTACCGGATAGGGTGAGTTATCATCTTGTTCAGTGATCATCACTGATAAGTTTTTAAAATCAACAACCGCTTTACCATCAAGAATAATTTCGATATTCGCTTTTAAGAATGGGTAAGGAGTCATGCCCATTGCGGTTACTTCCATGCGATACGTTAGCGTATTGTGTTGTGGTAATACTTGGCCACGACAACGTACGGTTTGCGACTCACCTGGCATAGGCTGGAAACGTGCGTTATTTACATTCGCGTGCATGCCTAATTTAAGCATTAAGAACATCGCCATTTGACCACAACCTTCACTCATTAATGAGCCGGCCATGACTTGGTCACCTTTAAAGTGACATGGGAAATACCAATGCTGAGGGTCTAAGTCTTTTTGACCTTCTAACAAGCCTAAGCCCCAATGACCGCCTTTTGCATCAATCTTAGTAATGCGCTCTATCATTAAGAATTTCTTCGACGAGAACTTTAATGACGGATTACGACCTTGTTGGTTATATTCTTCACCAAAACAACCTGCTACATCACCATCAACCAATTTCATCATGTCAAGGTAATCGAAATGCTGCTTGGCTTGTTTCGCTGCATCAATATTAGTTATTAATGGTGCAAAATCACTTTTAACTGCATTGGCTAATTCTGCTTTATCTTTATCATTTAAGATTACGCCCTTACCATCAGCAAGCTCTTCATCAGTGAAGAAACCAGCACAACCATTACGCATGATTAATACTTTTTTATCACCAACATAACAATCGTAGTGGAAGAAGAATAATAATTGTTCGCCGTTTCGTGCATATGAATCGATATGAATTTCATAACGCAGTGTTTCACCACCAAAGGCCATTTCTTCTAAGAAGGTTAATTCACAATCAAGTAAACGATAAACACGTTCGCCTTTGGCTTGAAAATCAATACCAATATAAGAAATTAATAATAAATCACATTGTCCTGATTCAACCGATACTGACCAAGGAATTTGACCATCGATAAGGAAAGGCGCATCAACGGGAATATCATACTCGGTGCACATGTATGATTTTTTATATTCATTTACTGTGGCTTCGAGCTCGGTAACACGTGAAACTAATAAATAGTCTGTGGTAGGTAAACGTACACGACGTGAATAACTGTCGATGATTTTAAACTCATCACCAAAAACTTTCGCGATATCACCTTCAGCAAATTCAACTAAATCGGCAGTATCCCAAATAATTTCTTCGGGTTTATTAAAACGCTCTTCAAGTTGTAATGGTGGGTAGCTGTATCCTGCTGGGCCTTTCACTTTAAAGGTACAGTTAAAACCAGATTCATTTGCCCACTGCTGGTTTGCCGCTTGTACATTTGAAGAAACAACCGAAAGCTCAGGTGCATGGTGACGTTCATTAACCAGCTCAGCTGCGCTTGTTGTTGATATATAAGTCGGCAACCCTGCACTGACATTAGCCTGCATTTCAATCAATTTAGAAATCTGCTGACCTGCCATTTGGCGGGTATTTAAAAAGGCTTGATGTGTAGCTGATTCTTGGAAAATTTCTTTACTTGCTTGATGTTTAATATCTGCAGGTACTTGCCTTTTGCTTTGCTTATTTGCAATAGCGCTATTAGTAACTTTCTTCACTTGTACTCCGGTAACGACCGTTGATCGTGTTTGAGCTTGACTAGATAAATTAGTTGGCTGAGCGGCTTCTGATAACTTAACTTTTGCTTCAGTTAGCTTAGGTTTAATGTTCATGACATTAACTGCCTGTTTAACCTGACCTAAAGGTTGCTTAGTAAAAGCTTGCTTAATCGCCGTCATTGTCGGTGCTTTAACGTTAGCAATGATGTCTGCAAAAATGGCCTTGCCACCCAAGCTAATATTTTTAATTAATTTAGGACGTTGTTTGCCTGTTGGAGCAGGCGCTGCTTGATGGGCTAGTTTGCTCGATGACAAAATAAGGTGCGCACAGCTTTCATCTTTACCTAAGCCATTGACTGCTATGTGAGACGCAACATGAGAAGCTTTAGATGATCGATCATCTAACAAGAGTGCTGTTTTAATAATACTGGCAACACCACTGGCATTAAACGTATGACCAATATTGCTTTTAACACTACTAATCGCTTTGCCTGCATACAATGCAGGTAGTGCTTGGGCTTCTGCTGTATTTTCAGCATTAAAGCCACTGGCATGTGCTTCAACACTGCTAATATCTGCGCTGTTAAGCCCTGCAACTTTTAGTGAAGCAGTTGCAGTTTTAGTGATAGCAGCAGCATCGTTACCATTGGCAAAACTAATACCGTCTATAGTGGCGTAAATACTTTGCTCTGCAACTTGCATGACTTTAGACAGGGGTTTAACAACAAACGCACCTGCGCCCTCACCTACTTTCCATGTGTTTTGTTTAAGTACATTCGCTGAAGTTTTAGTGTCAATAGAAACTGGACCCTTGTCTACAGGACCCTTCTCTACCGGACCATAGTGTTGTCTTAAGGTAATATTTTCTACTGAGCCAGCTAAATCAACCGAGGCTATAATCACAGCATCAATGTCTGATGTTTGGAATAAGTTTTCAGCCAATTCAACACAACGATAAACTGAATTTTCTTCTGCAGAAAGCGTTATCGCAGGACCGGTAAAATCCCATAATGCTGAAATACGTGACGCCATAATATTCCCAATAAACGAGGTATATTGATTAAGCTGCGCCGCATGAGCAACGCCATTTTTAGCGATATTGGTTAAGGTTTCACGTTGCTCTGAGTTAAGCGTAACTCCTTGCTGTAATAAACTTTCTTCAATTTGTGTGCTTAAGTTAACGCGACCTCGGTATTGATGCAGCTCTAGTTCGATACCCATAGCTACAAGAACTGCAACATTGCTACCTTCTTCAAGTCCTGCATCTTTCGCTGCATTATCAGCAACTTTCATCATCATCAGTTGCTGTGGAATTAAACAGTCTTGCTCGTTAGGTGGTACTTTGAAACGTAAAAAATCAATATCAAAGTTTTCAACATAGCCGCCTTGAGGTGCTTTATTAAGCTGCAAGGCATTCATCACATCAGTATCGTTATTAATGCCTTTCCAACGATTCGTCGGTAATTCTCTAAAAGTATTGCCATTAGTTTCGATAAGTGTTTTAAAACTAGCAAGATCTTCAGCACCACCAAAATGAGCGTCCATACCAATAATGGCGAGCGGCTCACGTGGTTTGGCTTTTACCGCAATAGTCTCAAGTTGCTGTGTGGGTTGTTGTAAAACTAAATGGGCATTAGAGCCACCAAAACCAAATACACTGACACCAGCGGTTCTTGGCTTGTTTGCACTGTTAGCAGCAACTGGCCAATCGATAGTATCTGTTGGCATTTGTGCGCCGCCTAAATAACCTTTTTTAGAGCTTAATGGCTCGTTTAAGTTAATGGTTGCGGGGATTTTTGCTTCATTGAGTGCCCAAATAGCTTTAGTCATACCCGGCATACCTGCTGCGGTAAGCAAGTGGCCTAAGTTAGATTTTACTGAGCCAAGCAAAGGTTTATTGCCGTTTTCTCTTGGGAAGCGACTAAAGAAGGTATCCATAGAGCCAAGCTCTACGTTATCGCCTTTTGGTGTACCCGTTGCATGACATTCAATGTAATCGACATCACGTGGGTCAACGGCTGCATCTTCATAGGCACGTTCATAAACAAGCACTTGTCCTTTGGTATTTGGGCTAAGGACAAATTCACCTTTACCATCATTTGATAAAGCGCCACCTTTGATGATCGCATGAATTTTATCACCGTCACGTACTGCATCACTATGGCGTTTTAATACCATCATGCCAGCACCTTCACCGGCAAATAAGCCTTGAGAATTTTTATCAAACGGGGCATGAATATTGTTAGCTGGGTAGGCTTGAAAGATTGAGAAGCCCATATTAACAAACATAGGATCAGAGCCTGATACCGCACCGGCTAACATCATATCAGCTTTACCGGTATGCAAGTAATCGCAAGCCAATTTAACCGAATAACAGCTTGATGCACAGGCAGCGTCGAGCGCAAAGTGTGTACCACCAAGACC
>CAJXRC010000315.1 GCA_913058405.1 uncultured Colwellia sp.
CGGCTAGATTATATAGCTGATAGTAAATAAATTCAATTTACCATTTAGATAAAAAAATCCTATGATTGTTTTTTACACAACTATTTGCGCTGCATTAAACTTTAGTATAATTACTCTTACATTTTAAATTCATTTCAGGGTAGAATGTCGGCAGTTTAAAAAACCCAGAATAGTCACAAAAACTGACGATTTATTCACTGAGCTTATTTAGTATATTCATTAAGCAGCTTAGGGGAATGTCAGGAAATGTACATAAATTATAATTTGATAGGGGAAAAAACATTATGGCTGAATCAAAAGCCTCTCTGAGTATTGATGGCAAAGAAATTGGTGAATTTCCAGTTTTAAAAGGTACTGCAGGTACTGACGTAATTGATATTAGAACTTTAGGTAGCCATGGCTATTTCACCTATGACCCGGGCTTTTTAGCTACGGGTTCTTGTGAATCATCTATTACCTTTATTGATGGCGGTAAAGGTGTTCTTCAACACCGTGGTTACCCTATTGATAGTCTTGCTAAACAAGCTGATTACCTTGAAGTTTGTTATATCTTATTGAATGGCGATGCGCCGACTCAATCAGAGTATGAAGAATTTAAATCTATCATCACTACACATACTATGGTGCATGAGAAATTAGTTCATTTCTTCCACGGCTTCTTGCCTGATGCACATCCAATGGCGATGCTTTGTGGTGTTGTTGGTGCTATGTCATCTTTCTATCACAGTGATTTAGATATTACTGACCCTGCACAACGTAAACGTAGTGCGCATAGATTGATTGCTAAGATGCCTACTATTGCTGCAATGGCTTATAAATACAGTGTTGGTCAACCATTTGTTTACCCACGCAATGAGCTTTCGTACGCTGAAAACTTCCTTCACATGATGTTCTCTGTACCTGCTGAAGAGTATATCGTAAGCCCTACTGTAGCCAATGCTATGGACAGAATATTTACGTTACATGCTGATCATGAACAAAATGCATCAACATCTACTGTACGTTTAGCTGGTTCTTCTGGTGCTAACCCATATGCTTGTATAGCAGCTGGTGTTGCATCGTTATGGGGACCTGCACATGGTGGCGCTAATGAAGCATGTCTTACTATGCTTGAAGAAATTGGTAGCTTAGAAAACGTTGATAAGTTTGTAGCTAAAGCTAAAGATAAGAACGACCCATTCCGTTTGATGGGCTTTGGTCATCGTGTTTACAAAAACTTCGATCCACGTGCAACCGTAATGCGTGAAACGTGTCATGAAGTATTAGCAGAGCTTGGTATCAGCGATCCTTTACTTGATGTGGCTATGGCTCTTGAAAAAGTTGCGCTTGAAGACCCTTACTTTATTGAAAAGAAACTATATCCAAACGTTGATTTTTACTCAGGTATTATCTTAAAAGCAATTGGTATTCCATCAAGCATGTTTACCGTGATTTTTGCAATGTCTAGAACGGTTGGTTGGATTGCTCACTGGGATGAAATGTTATCTCAACCTGGTCAAAAAATTGGCCGTCCTCGCCAAAAATACACGGGTGAAATTAACCGTGAATTCGTACCATTAAACGAAAGATAATTTTTTAATGCTTATTTAAGCATCAGTTAATTATTCAAAAAGGCAGCTTTCGCTGCCTTTTTTGTGCTTTTTTATCAGGGAAAACAGCTAAAAAACATCACTAAAATCAATACTTACCATTCACATTAAAAATACCAATTAAGTACTGTCAGTCTACTTTCACCACAGATAGTGGCTAACTATTTAGTTCATAATTTTATTTTATTAACGCTAACTAGCCGCTATAATATCGCCTTTCCCTTCTCATTTACTCAACAAGACTCTTAAAATTCATTATGTCTGACTACTCTTTACGTTTTGGTGGTATTAGCCGCTTATATGGCGAACATGGCGCAACTATTCTACAGCAAGCACACTTTTGTGTTATTGGCATTGGTGGTGTTGGATCTTGGGCAGCTGAGGCTTTAGCCCGCAATGGTATAGGGCAAATCACATTAATCGACTTAGATGATGTCTGTACCACTAATATTAATCGTCAGATCCATGCATTAACCGATACCATAGGGCTGAGTAAGGTTGATGTTATGGCTGAGCGCATCAAACAAATCAATCCTGATTGCCAAGTTAATATCATTGAAGACTTTGTCACGGTAGAAAATCTCTCTAGTTTAATTACCAAAGATTTTGATTATGTTATTGATGCTATTGATTCTGTGGACATCAAAGCACGCCTTATTGCTTATTGTAGGGGCAGTAAATTACCTATTATCACCATTGGTGGTGCCGGTGGACAGGTGGATCCAAGCAAAATTGAAATAACAGACTTGAGCAAGACTTATCAAGATCCGTTACTTGCTAAAGTAAAAAATCAACTACGTAGAGAGTTTAACTTTCCCCGAGCTGATCTTAAAACAGCAGGTAAACGAAAATTCTCAATAGATGCCGTATATTCAATAGAGCAACTTCGTTATCCTGCGGATGGTAAACAAGGTGAAGTTTGTTTGGCTAAACCTGATAAGAGTAACGGCGAGCAAGGTGCTACACGGTTAGATTGTCATACTGGCTTTGGAGCAACAACGCACGTAACAGCCACTTTTGCGTTTTTTGCCGTTGGTAGAGCAATAGATAAACTATTATTAAAACATCAAAAATAACCTTAAAATAGCCCTGTTAGTAAAAAGATCTCTACACTGCTTACTTATTGCTGTGCCAATGCCTTAATTTTTTCAACGATTGCCAATACACCATTACCACGTGAAGGACTTAGGTGTTGCATTAAACCTAACGTTTCAAAGTAATCATTAATATTAAATTGGTGTATGTGTTGTGCTGTTTTATTATTGAAGGCAGCAAACACAATGACCAGTAACCCACGAATTATTTTAGCATCACTATCCCCAGTAAATGAGTAGATACCTTGAGTACTGCTTTCAGCTTTAAGCCAAGCAAGGCTTTCACAGCCAGATATTACTGTATCTTCATTACGCAGTGCTTTATCTAACCGAGGTAATTTTTTACCTAACAACATAATTTCTCTATGTCGGCTATCCCAACCTTTAGTGCTGGTAAAAATAGCGATAATTTCTTCCAGCTCTTTTACTGATGGCTCCGATATGACTTCCTCACTTACCCGTTTGTCTGGTTGATTTAAGGATTCTTCAAGTAAAATATTTTTGAGACTATGAATAAAGTAATCAATTTCTGTAATTGTATTATAAGCAGACAATGAAACTCTCAGGCAACCATCAGTGTGCAAGTATGTCATTAATGGCATCGCACAATGATGCCCTGATCGAACAGCAATCCCCTGAGTATCAAGAGCCATTGCAATATCATGGTTATGGTGATCAGTTAAAGTAAAAGCGATTACGCCAATATCAGGGATCCCTTCAACAATAAAATTCACTTGTTCAATGTTAGCTAATGCTTGATAACAATGATGAACAAGTTTCTGTTCAAATAAGCTATAAGCATTAAGAACATCGGCTAAGAAAGGTGCCAAAAAATTAATACTTTCAGCAAAAGCAATGACACCGACAATATTGGGGGTTCCTGCTTCAAACTTAAAGGGTAATGAATTAAATGTTGTGCCTTGAGTAAAGCTCACAGTTTTAATCATTTCACCTCCTGCCTGATAAGGAGGCATGCTTTCAAGGAGCTCCCTTTTACCATAAAGTACACCAATACCTGTTGGACCATACATTTTATGTGCAGAAAAAACATAAAAATCACAATCCAGCGATTTCACATCTACTGATAAATGAACAACGGCCTGACTACCGTCTATTACAGTGATAGCACCAACAGACTTCGCCTTAGCGATAAGTTGCTCAATTGGGTTTATCCGTCCCAAAACATTAGATATATGAGCGCACGCTACAAACTTTGTTCTTTCACAGATAATATTATCGACTTGATCGAGATCGAGATAACCTTGTTCTGTTATGGGTATAACTTTAATTACTGCGCCGGTTTGTTCTGCAACAATTTGCCAAGGTACTATATTTGCGTGATGCTCACTGACGCACAACGCTATTTCGTCACCTGGTACTAAAGTGTTTCGCGCCAAACTTTGTACGATAATATTGATGCTTTCAGTCGCGCCTTTAGTCCAAATGATCTCTTTAACACTGTTTGCACCAATAAAGCCTTGTACCAAGCTACGTGCTTTTTCAAAAGCAAATGTTGCTTTACTACTTAGTTGATGAGAAGCCCTGTGTACATTTGCATTGATATTTTGGTAATAGTGTTGCTGGCAGTCAATGACTCGTTGCGGTTTTTGTGTCGTAGCAGCATTATCAAAATAAACCAAAGATGGGGTTAACGCATCATTTTCAATTAAAGAGTTGTCATGACTTTCTATCAGTGGAAATTGTTGACGAAATAGATGGGGTGTAAAAATGTTCATATAAAGGCTCATGCTAAGCGAGAAGCAGCTGAAAATTAAGTTAAGAAATACATATTCATTATAACTTACTTTCTCTTCGTAATTTAAGTACTTAGTTCAAGGTTAGTTTTTTACCTTACTTTAAAGATAGGAATAAACCTCAGCTGCGCTGGGTAAAGGCTGTCTCTTATACACATCTGACGCTGCCGACGAAGAGGATAGTGTAGA
>CAJXRC010000316.1 GCA_913058405.1 uncultured Colwellia sp.
TACGAGATCTAGTACGGTCTCGTGGGCTCGGAGATGTGTATAAGAGACAGAAACTAAGCAATGACAAAGGCGGCTTCTATCTCCCTATACATTATTCTAGTTCATTAATTTGTTAATTTTTTGTCTATCCTTGTTGACACTCACTGCTCGGAAAATGAGTGTTCTGTTATATAATTTGGGGTTGCCGTCAGGTTTTGTTGATAACGACGAAGTAAATCTAAGCCAATAGCCGCTACAAACTGTTGAAACTTAACTCTTTTGTAAGGTAGCAGTAAGCACTGAGTTTTGATGTCATCAATGCTTCCCCAAGCAAACCATACAGTACCTACCGGTTTTTCTTTAGTTCCGCCATTAGGGCCTGCGACTCCAGATACCGCGATAGTAAGATCGGCATTTGACTTTACTAATGAACCTTTTGCCATGGCAACAACCACCTGTTCACTTACTGCCCCATATTGCTCAAAGAGATCCGTAGGGACATCTAACATGGCTGTTTTCATTTTATTACTGTAGGTGACAAAGCCCGCTTCAAAATTCATGGACGAACCACTAATTTCGGTTAATTTACTGGCAATCAGACCACCTGTGCATGACTCTGCCGTAGTGACTTGTAGATTATGTTGTTGTAATTGATTAAGTAAGTGCTCTGCAAGAGATTTGGGTTTGTCTTTAATTTCAGCGATCAAATGATCACCAAGGACACTAGCTAGTTTTTCTTGCCATATTATCTTCAGAGCTAAACCCTCATCAGTATCTGTCGTCAGTTTTACTTCAAGTAACGGCATACCCGCACGAAAGCCTAAATCAATGGCTGTTGGCCATTGTGGTAATTGTTCATTGATAATTTTTTGTAAGCTTGATTCGCCAAGACCAAAAACTTGTAAGCGCGTAACGTCAGCGATCAGGCCTATGGGTAAGTTTGCGGAGATCGTTGGTATTATTTGTTCTATTAGCATTGTCTTTAGTTCATGGGGAACGCCAGGTGTACAGTAAATATCACAATTATTGTATCGCACGGAAAAACCAACTGCACTGCCGTTTTTATTCGCTACTATTTGGCAATCTTTAGGCAGAATTGCTTGCTTTAGGTTAGGGCCGTTCAACTCGGCGCCTCGTTGTCGACACCAATTGGTTAAGTGAGCAAGGGCTTGCGGGTGTTGGGTTAGTTCTTCTCCAATGGCAAGTGCTAATGCTTGTGCTGTTAAATCATCTACAGTTGGTCCTAAGCCGCCATTAATAATCAATATATCACTGGTACTCGTCATGTATGTTATTTCATTAACAAGTAATGTTAAGTCGTCAGCTACTGTGACTTTGCGGCTTACCCCAAGTCCAATGTCTTTGAGCACTTGCGCCATCATGGCTGAATTACTGTCAACAATGTCACCTGTCATCAACTCGTTCCCTGTTAATAATAATTGTACTTTTGGGGCTGACATAATTCATTTTCCTAAATGGTTTCAATTGCGGACAAATTTATACCTTTTTATCTAAAGTTACATCTACTTTTTCTATCAAAGTCGCGATAAAAGTAAATGAGTTAATTTACTATGGAACGTACAACTGGCATTAACTAGCTTTGAGCGGTAAAAATAACTGAAACGTAGATATGTAACATTTAATTCATTTCAAGCTATTTTCAATTTGCTATTGAACTCCAAAGGAGCATTAATCTATAAGTAAATGCTGTGTTTTTCTTTGTGGCAATATAATAACTTTTCACACGGCCACTTTTTACATTAAAATAGCCATAAAGTTGTTGATAAGGTTTGTGGTTTTTAGACGGTTAAGTAATAACTTAAACTTATAATTTCACATCCTAAAATATTAGGAAAACACAAAGTGAGTAAAACTAGTTACCCCAGAGCATTACTTTTTGGACGCTGGTATCGTAATGATATTGATGAGCATGGCAATGAAACCGTTGAATATGCTCAACTTAGTAGTGATGGTAGTTTTGAATTTACCTTTATAACACTTGATATAAAGGGAGATGTTATCGAAGAAATTACAGAACTTGGTGATTGGGGACTGGTGGCAGATATTCATTTTACCATGACTAAAAATGAGTTGATCAATGATGAACTTTACGCAGCAGACTTAAATAATGATGATAATTATCAAGCGTATAAGGTATTATCACTAGACCATAAAATATTCCGTTATAAGCATCGATTGACGAATGATGAATATATCATGCGACGGGTTGTTGATAACCCCGGTCATTGCTAGAATGATTGGCAAGAATTTACTGATTTTTACCAGTCGGCCCCGTATATTGACCACTTAGTGAGCTGATTAACAAACTGATAACATCTAAAAATGAATGAAATATAGACTTACTATGTTTAATCCATTTTTCATGTTCTAAATTCGCTACTAATGCACAAGTGACCAATTAATTAGGCCGTTTGGTATAACCTTAATTGAAGTTAAATAAAAGAATTAGAGATAGTTAATGAAACGATTAAAAGCAGCAAGTTTAATGACCGCAATAAAAACTCCTTACACTGACAAAGGAGAGGTTTGTTTAAAAACTTATGATTTCTTAATAGAACAACAAATTTCTGCTGGTGTAGACGGCATAATTGTTGGCGGCACTACTGGTGAAGGGCATTTACTTAGCTGGGAAGAGCATTTAATGCTAATTGCTCATTGTGTAAATAACTTTGGTGATAAGTTAATTATTGTTGGCAATACTGGCAGTAATAATACTCGTGAAGCTATAAAAGCCACTGAAAATGGTTTTGCTATTGGTATGGATGCCGCTCTCCAGATTAACCCTTATTATGGCCGCACTTCACATAAAGGTGTTAGTGAGCACTTTAAACGTGTTCTTGATATTGGTCCGGCTTTTATTTATAACGTGCCAGGTCGAACTGGACAAGATTTAACGCCTGAAATTATTGAACCACTATCAACGCATAAAAACTTTATTGGCGTGAAGGAATGTTCTGGTAACGATCGTATCGCCTATTATGAAAAACGAGGTATTGCTTGTTGGTCGGGTAATGATGATGAAAGTTATGTAGGACGTCATGTGCATGGTTCTCATGGTGTTATTTCTGTCGCTTCAAATATTATCCCTGGTTTTATGCGTCAATTAATGGATAAAGATAACTTAGAAGAATCGGCTAAACTCAATGATAATTTACAGGGTTTAATGAAATGGCTATTTTGTGAACCTAATCCTATTGCTATTAACACTGCTATGATAATGACGGATGCTGTGCCTAATAACTTCCGTTTACCTTATATCGCGCTCACTAAGGAGCAACGTGAAGTTGGTCTTGAATTATTAAAAGCGATAGAGACAAAAGACTTAGTTGGTGATAGTTTGTCTTTACTTGAAGACAGTGATTTTAACTACTGCATATAGTTCACTGTTGTATATCATTAAATTGTATACCGCTAAATAACATAGCTCAGCTATAAGCTTAAAGCCTCAGTTATAACTGAGGCTTTAATGTTTCTGGCAGTTCAAATAAGCGTTCTTGTTTGAACAGTGGGCAAACAAAGCGTAACCTTACTGCGCACAATTGCAAATTACGTAGTTCATCGTTATCAGCAATCCCATGCAACCTATCTCCAACGACTGGCATCGCAATACTTGCAGCGTGTATGCGTATTTGATGTTTTCTGCCACTGTCTATTTTAACCTTAATCAGTGATCGCTCAGTTGTCTCATCATAGGACAAACAACTAAAAGTACTTCGTGCTTTTTTACCATCAACATCACTATTAATAATATCTGGTTGAGGTCTTTTACGGTGATCACCATGGACAATTATTTGATAATGCTTTTCGAGTTGATGAAACTCAAACATGTTAGATAATGCTCGTGCCGCTTTTTTACTGTGTGCTATTAATATCAAACCTGTCGCAGCTTTATCTAATCGATGCACAATAAAAGCAGGGCGTTCATTAGCTAGGTTTTGCTGAGCAAAGCGTGCAATAGTGCAATGGTCACTCCATTTAGAACCCTGAGACAGCATACCATAAGGTTTAAACCAAACACTGTAATCAATTAAGTCTTCTATTAATAGCGCTTGAGGTACAGCAGCAGACAATATTTCACTATTGAAATAAAAATGAAGTTCATCACCTTCTAGTAAGAGCTTTTTAACGCGGCGTAGTCGCTGTGTTTGTTTTTTATTTTTAGCCGGCGTTAACCATAATGCGCCTTTGCTGATAGCTTGCTTTAATTCAGCCTTTGATAACCCAATATTTTGCTCATGAGCATAGCGCTCTAGAACAGCAATGGCAGTATTGTTAACTTGTTCACTAACACTGTTATCCGTGATACTTTCCTGAGTGAAAATTATATGCCATTCAAACTTTGAATAGCTATGCGTGGATTTTTCATTTCGACTATCTGAACAAGTTTGATCTACAGGCATATTTCAAATGAGTAACGAGGACTTTGCGCTTATTTTACTAGGTTTATTGACTTAGCAAAGCTAAAATATCGAAATGAGTATAATAATATTAATCAATACCCAACTAATACCCCTGTCTCTTATACACATCTCCGAGACCACGAGACCGTACTAGATCTC
>CAJXRC010000317.1 GCA_913058405.1 uncultured Colwellia sp.
TCTACACTATCCTCTTCGTCGGCAGCGTCAGATGTGTATAAGAGACAGGTATTTAACTGTGTAGCACTGGTTTTATCAACATCATATAGTTCGAATAACCGACCCGTCTCTGCTAGTGAAAAACCAAGTCGTTTACCGCGAAGAATTAACTTCAATCGAACTTTATCTCTTTGATTATAAATTCTTGTTTGCCCTTTACGTGCAGGAAAGATTAGCCCTTGATCTTCATAAAAACGAATGCTGCGTGTAGTGATATCAAATTCTTTTGATAAGTCGCTAATAGAGTATTTGGCTTGGCTACTGTTTTGGGTCATTTGTTTACTCGTGTTTCTCATCTTGAAAACTATTTATTGATTTATCTTATAATAAGTTTACGTTAACGTAAAGGGTAGGTTTTGAGCAAGTTTAATTTTTATTGTTTTAAGAATTAATTTATATTTTATAAAAACAATTTATAACTTTTCTACTATTAACCGACTCGCTCGAACCTGATCGGAATTAGCGAAAGCTACTACTAAAGTTACGTTGACGTAAACTTAATTGTTAGGTTAGGCTAAGCTATCAATTTTTTCGAACTTATTTAAACTTATTATCATTTAGAAACTGGAGAGTTCAATGTCATTATCAGATCCTATTGTTATTGTTTCCGCTGTTAGAACCCCTATGGGTGGTTTTGGTGGTTGTTTGGCGCCGGTAACGTCACCTGAATTAGGTGCTACCGCAATCAAAGCTGCTGTAAACGAAGCTAATCTGGCCAACGATCAAGTTGATGAACTTATTATGGGTTGTGTTTTGCCTGCAGGTCTAAAGCAGGCGCCTGCAAGGCAAGCAGCTATTGCTGCTGATTTATCTTTATCAACCGTGTGTACAACAATTAATAAAGTATGTGGTTCAGGCATGAAAGCGGCGATGCAGGCGCATGATGCGTTACTTGCTGGTTCTATCGATGTTGCTGTTGCTGGTGGTATGGAAAGTATGAGTAATGCACCTTACATTTTACCAAAAGTTAGAACAGGTCTGCGCATGGGACATGGTCAAGTTATAGATCATATGATGCAAGACGGTTTAGAAAATGCGTATGACGGAATTTCTATGGGGTGTTTTGCTCAAGATACTGCCGATGAAGCTAGCTTTACACGTGAAGCAATGGATGAGTTTGCTATTCGTTCATTGAGTCGTGCAAACCAAGCGATTGAATCAGGCGCATTTAAAAATGAAATTGCACCTATTACAGTAGTTAATCGTCGCAAAGAAACGGTTATTGATACCGACGAACAACCTGGTAATGCTCGTCCAGACAAAATACCATCGTTACGCGCAGCCTTTAAGAAAGACGGAACTATCACCGCAGCTAACTCAAGTTCAATTTCAGACGGCGCGGCAGCGCTTGTGATGATGAAATTATCAGAAGCTGAAAAACGCGGTTTATCACCTCTTTGTAAAATTGTTGCTCATGCGACACACGCACAAGCACCAGCAGAATTTACTGTAGCACCAGTAGGCGCTATGAATAAATTGTTGGACAAAGCTGGTTGGACAACAGCTGATGTCGATTTATTTGAGATCAATGAAGCGTTTGCCATGGTAACTATGCTAGCAGTTAAAAATCTGTCATTAGATATTAACAAAGTCAATGTGAATGGTGGTGCATGTGCTTTAGGTCACCCATTGGGTGCCAGTGGAGCGCGCATTATGGTGACTTTAATCCATGCTTTGAAAAATAAAGGCTTATCTAAAGGTGTTGCTTCTCTTTGTATTGGCGGCGGCGAAGCGACAGCAATCGCAGTAGAAATGCTGTAGTTATTCATCTTACTCACTTAATTGCTTAATTTAAGTATCAAAAGTACTCATTGATTAACATCAATGAGTACTTTTTTCGTTAATTCGAAGCAGATAATTTAATATTGCACAGCCATAAATAGTGATGATTAGATGTTTTGTTGTGCTATAGGTTGTTGATAAAATTGTTTATTTAAGTAGCGGCGTGTGGTTGTTAAAACTGCAAAATAATCGTAAATACCGCTAATTTTGATTGACTAAAAAGAAAGTTAACAAGTGATTCTAAATAGGGATAGCCTGTTTGACTACGTAAGAGTGTGGATATTTTGAAATTAAACAGGATTCAATACAGGAAAAATTATGACTGATGTAGTTATTTTTCAGGAAGTTGATTGTGATAATGGTAAAAAAATAGGGCTAATTACCCTCAATTCTCCAAGATCTCTGAATGCGTTAAGTAGCGATATGGTAGCGCTGCTTTACCCTAGATTAGTTACTTGGCAACAAAAGCCCGATATTGCTGCAGTATTTTTACAAGGCCAAGGTGAGAAAGCATTTTGTGCCGGTGGAGATATAGTACATTTATACAGTGCAATGAAAAAAAGTGTGATGACAAGTAATGCTAGTACTGGAAACATTGCGGATGAATTAAATGACAGCAGTAGTTTTGCGCCAGAAATTGAAGATTACTTTACCCAAGAATACCAATTAGATTTTTTAATTCACACATTTAACAAACCATTTATTGTCTGGGGCAGTGGGATTGTCATGGGAGGTGGCTTAGGCATGCTTGTTGGCGCAAGTCATCGTGTTGTAACCGAAAGCTCACGTATAGCCATGCCAGAAATAAGTATCGGTTTGTTCCCTGATGTTGGCGCCAGTTATTTTCTAAATAAAATGCCGTCAGGTTGTGGCTTGTTTTTAGCGTTAACGGGCGCGTCTATCAATGCGGCTGATGCTAAGTATTGTCAACTTGCAGATTATTTTGTTGAACAACAACATAAAGATAACTTACTTGGGCAACTTAAAATGATTAACTGGGGTGAAACAATTCCATTAAATCACGATAAAACGTCACAATTATTACAAGAATTTGAACAAAGCTCTGCAAACAAACTGCCAGCGTCGCCGTTAAGAGAACATCAACCATTAATAAGTACGCTTTTAGATAAAGAAGAGTTATCTGAAATATTGACTGCGATCTTAAGTGTTGAGACTGAAGATAAGTGGCTTACCCGAGCACAAAAGTCATTGGAGAAGGGAAGTGCTTTAAGCGCACAATTGGCCTTTTCGCAATTAAATAAGGGCAAAGGCATGTCTTTGGCTGATTGTTTTCGAATGGAATTAGATTTAGCTGTTAAATGTGGGTATTTTGGTGAGTTTTTAGAAGGTGTCAGGGCATTACTAATCGATAAAGATAATAGTCCTAAATGGCATTATTCATCGGTTGAAGCAATTGATACTAAAGTGCTGAATTGGTTTTTTGAATCATCTTGGTCAAAAGCGGCTCACCCTCTAGCGAAATTATCATAAATAATGTTAACTCCAATACTTAAAGTGAAGGGCAACAGCTAGTCTAGTTTTGAAAGGCTTTGTTGTTCGAATAAAAATACCTTTAGCCATTCAACATGCTACATCAATGGCGGCGTCTGGATAATGGGTCATTAATCGGCTAGTCAGAAAGAACTATTAAGCATAGTTAATACATTTAACAAACAATAAGTAGAGAACAATGAAATTACAAGATAAAACAATCGTCATCACAGGTGGTGGTCAAGGTCTAGGCTTAACAATGGCTATTAGCTTTGCAGAATCAGGGGCAAATATCGCACTGATCGATTTAAATGAAAAGCAATTGCAAGAAAGCGTTGAGCAAGTTATATCGGCTGGCGCTAAAGGAATAAAAGTAGAGTACTACTTAGCGAATGTTAGTAAAGAAGAGGAAGTTGAAAAAACGTTCCATCAAATTAATGAAGACTTCAAAGGGATAGATGGTTTAGTTAATAATGCTGGAATATTACGAGATGGTATGTTTGTTAAAGCAAAAGATGGCGTGGTCATTAAAAAGATGTCATTACAAAACTTCCAATCAGTGATCGATGTCAATTTAACGGGGGTCTTTTTATGCGGCAGGGAAGCAGCTGTTCATATGATTGAAGGTGGTAAACCAGGTGTCATTATTAATATGTCCTCAATTGCCCGTGGTGGCAACATAGGTCAAACCAATTATGCTGCAGCAAAAGCGGGTGTTGTAGCCATGACAACAACATGGGCAAGAGAGCTTGGTCGACATGGTATTCGTGTGGGCGCAATAGCACCAGGGGTTATACGTACTGCTATGACAGATGCAATGAAACCGGAGATGAAAGATAGGTTGGAGAAAATGAAACCTGTTGGACGGTTAGGTGAAGCAGAAGAGATTGCCCACACGGCTAAATACATTTTTGAAAATGAATTTTTCACTGGTCGCGTTATAGAAATAGACGGTGGTCTTTGTATGTAGGGTTTTGTTTGAACAGGTAATGTGTTCTTGCGCACTTTTATTAATCAATTTCACTCATTCTAGAGTGTTTTTGTTTGATAATTAATCGATCAAACAAAAAGTTTATAATAGTGTGAAAAAACACTTGATCAAAATTAAAAACTCTCTAAAATGCGCTCCAGTTCCAAGGGGTTCAGGTAAAAACCTTAACCAAATGGACGTTTTGATAGGTTGACTACGACCTGTCTCTTATACACATCTCCGAGCCCACGAGACCGTACTAGATCTCG
>CAJXRC010000318.1 GCA_913058405.1 uncultured Colwellia sp.
CGAGATCTAGTACGGTCTCGTGGGCTCGGAGATGTGTATAAGAGACAGGTATTAAGCTGTATATTTTTCTTTGTCGCAAATTCTTTTATATCCTCAAGTTTAAAGCGACGATGTCCTCCTGCAGTCACTCTTGCTTTTAAGTTTCCTTTTTCTGCCCACAAACGTACTGCTGCGGTAGAAACCATAAGCAATTCAGCGACCTCTTTAGGAGTTAAGTAGCTTTTTACTGACTTTTTCAATGACATATGGATAGCTTAATCGATAATGGCTGCGTAATAATTATTCGCTAACATATAAGAAGACCTCAAACTTTTATATCATTTTTTATGTCTTATTCGTTTAAATGTGATCCACATCAAACACGCTGAACATTTTTTGCGTTTTTTGCGATTTTTATTGTTTTTATGATTCTATTCCGTAAACTTTACTTTCATAAATAACATGAAAAATTCATAGCAGGCTCTAATGAGACTTATAGATATATCCTTTAATAAGAAAATTTTTATTTTATTATTTTTTCCTCTATTGGGCTTTTTAGGAGTCGGACTGAATGCCATTGTGTCTTCCCTATCGACCAATAATGAGATGGAGCAATTAAGCAAATACACTAAACTTTCTTCTGTATATAGCGAACTTGTTCATGAACTACAAAAAGAAAGGGGCATGACAGCAGGTTTCCTTGGTTCTAAGGGCGTAAAATTCGTTTATAAATTACCTAGCCAAAGACAACTAACAGCTAACATCGTTAATAAACGATTAGATTACTGGCAAAAAAACCAATTTGAGAATCAACAAATTCAGCGATTAAATGACAATATAAATCAGCGTATAAACAGGCTTGCTGAGATTAGAGCTAATGTCGATAATTTATCAATTCCTCTTTCTGATGCGCTAGCGTTTTATACACAAACCAATGAATTATTGTTGAGTGTTTCAACTATCATTTCAACGATCTCTACTGATGCTGAAATAACCAAAGAAACCGTTGCCTATTATAATTTCCTTCAAGGCAAAGAAAGAGCAGGTATTGAGAGAGCAGTATTAACAGGTACTTTTGCTTTGGGCAAATTTGATCAAGGTGTTTACCCAAAGTTTATTCGTTTTCTTTCTGAGCAAAACACCTACTTTTATAGTTTTAATGCTTTCGCGAGTAACGAAAACAAACGTTATTTTAATCAAAAGCAAAGTGAACCATCAATCAAAGAAGTGATAAAGCTCAGAAAAATAGCAGTGGATAATGCTAACTCAAAAAATATTAATGTTGATGCTACTTATTGGTTTGAACAAGCCACGAAAAGAATTGGCGTGTTAAAAGACATTGAAGATGAATTAACAAGTTCTTTATTATTGCTCACCAAACACACCCAAGATAACGCATTCAACTCGTTATTATATTACGTATTCTCTTTATTACTGATCCTCCTGTTAGTTGCCGTTTTTAGCTTCTATATCTTGAAAGAACTACATAGCCAAGTACTAGATCTTACTTGTGTTATGTCAAAAGTAAGTGATGAAAATGATTTAACCGCTAGGGCCAAGTTTACTGGTAAGAGCGAATTAGGCCAAATCTCTACTGCACTAAACTTAACCCTAGAAAAATTTTCTGGTGCCATGAGTGAGATTTCCACCTCAAGTACAATGCTTGCCGCTGCTGCAGAAGAAACCTCACAAACCTGTGAACATAACTCACAGTCTTTAGTTGAGCAACAAGATGAAATTACCCTTATTGCTGCTGCCATAGAGGAGTTATCAGCAACCGTTAAAGAAGTTGCCGGCAATACTCAGCTAGCCGCAGATTCAGCAAAAGAAGCTGATGACCAAGCGCAAGGTGGAGCAAGTGTTGTACAAGAGTCTTACCACTCCATTGAACGCCTTGCTGAAGAAATAAATAACTTAGCCTTGAGAATAACCAGCCTTCACGAGAGTAGTGCAAATATTACCAGTGTGGTTGATGTGATTAAATCCGTTGCAGAGCAAACCAATTTACTTGCATTAAATGCTGCAATTGAAGCAGCAAGAGCCGGTGAACAAGGTCGAGGATTTGCAGTTGTCGCAGATGAAGTAAGAACGTTAGCGCAAAGAACTCAGCAATCGACTAGTGAAATTGAAAGTTTCATCTCAGCACTACAATCAGATGCTAACTCAGCATATAGCGTGATAGAAAAAAGCCAAAAAATGGCAGAGAAGGCTGTAGAAAATTCGAAAAATGTTGAACAAACTTTAGGGGCCATCACCTACTCAGTAAGTAATATCTTTGCGATGACCGAACAGGTTGCCGTTGCCGTAGAAGAACAAGCAATGGTTACTCAAGATGTCGCTAAAAATGTCGTCAATATTGAGCATAAGTCAATGGAGTCAGCTACTGGCTCAACTCAAATTACCACAACAGCAAAAGAACAAGCGATGTTAGCCGTGACCTTACAAGACATATCGACAATATTTAAAATATCCTAGTATTTGGATGGCTGTTATTAAGTTTTGGTAATTTTAATAACAGCCATCAGACTTAATGTTTGAGGTTTGAGGTTTGAAGTTTGAAGTTTGAAGTTTGAAACTAGTAAACCTTAAACCTTAAACCTTTCTATAGAATAGCTGTCGATTGACCTCTAAACTTTATTTCTTTTATCCAATCTGCCCCTGTCAGCAAAGTGCCTTTATGCAATATTTTCATTTATTAACGGTATAAAATTGAACCTACTCAAATATACCACCACAAATGTATTGTTTAAGCCCTTGTTAGTCATCTATTTTTCTGGATTATTTATTCATTCAACGCTACGCTTAGCCTATTATTAGTGGTTGTTTTCTTTCCGTTTGAATTAGACAATATTACCCCTTACTTTCAGTCTCTTTAATTTATATTTAGTAATTTTGATTAGTATTTTATAGGAAGCATCGATGACATATGAACAAGTAGTAAATTTTTTAAACATTTCTGTCGCTTCTATTGCAGAACAACCGATTACTATTGGCGATATTTTGTTGGTCCCCACATTTTTGCTTATTGGTTTCTTATTGACAAAATGGCTAGTAAAAATAATAACTCACCGGCTAACAACCAAAAACACAGATCCTAACGTTATTCATTTATTGCAACGAGTATTCTATGTTGTTTCAATAACGATCATAATCATCACCATACTAGACGTTATCAATGTGCCCATTACTGCTTTTGCATTCTTATCAGGGGCTATTGCTATAGGTTTCGGTTTTGGTGCGCAAAACATTATCAATAACTTTATTAGTGGTTGGATATTGATGTGGGAGCGCCCTATTCGCATAGGTGATTTTCTCGAAGTTGAAGATGCAAAAGGCATTGTCGAGCAAATTAACACCCGATCTACACGAATAAAACGTGTCGATGGCGTACATCTATTAATCCCAAATAGTAAGTTACTTGAAAATACAGTTATTAACTGGACGCTTGTCAATAGTTTGATGAGAGCAACGGTGCGAGTTGGCGTAGCATATGGCACGTCAGCCAAAAAAGTCTCTGAACTCATTTTGCAAGCGACAACAGAGCAATCAAAGGTATTAACTGACCCAAAACCTCTGGTAACCTTTGAAGACTTTGGTGATAACGCATTAATATTTGAAGTAAATTTTTGGATGAATTCCAATGTTGAAGGCGGTTTAAGAGTAATGAGAAGTAACATTCGTTTCAGATTAGATGAATTATTTGAAGAGCATAAAATTGTTATTGCTTACCCACAAAGAGATGTACATCTTGACGGTTCAATAACTATCCGGAACAAGGATTAACCAAGGTATTGAGGTATTATTTATTGTGAACAGCAAAATCAAGAAACTGCTTTGCTGGTATCGGTTTACTAAAATAATACCCTTGCACTAAGTCACATCCCAAGTCCGCTAATAAAGAGAGTTGTTCCTTAGTTTCAACACCTTCCGCTACGACAGTCAAACCTAGACTATGAGCCATCGCTATGATGGTATTGACTAACTCACTATCAGCTTTGCTTAGCGGTATACCACTAATAAAGCTCTGATCTATTTTGAGTACGTCAAAATCATATTGTCTTAAATAACTTAAAGATGAATAGCCTGTGCCAAAATCATCCATTGATAGTTTTATTCCTAACTCACTAATTTCAATTAATGCATCATGAATATGGGATTGACCACTCATTAATACCCCCTCGGTGATTTCGAGTTCTAAATCTTCAGCACTTATATTTGTTTCATAAAGTGAATCCTTGATAAAACGAAGTAACTCTGAGTCTCTAAATTGGCAAGGTGATAAATTAACTGCCATTGTAACGTTGCTATGATGAATATTTTGCCATTCATTTAAAAAATCGAGTGCTTGCCTAATAACAAAGCGTCCAATAGGAATAATAAGCCCAGTTTGTTCTGCAATGGGAATAAACTCATCAGGAGTTACATTACCTAATGCTGAATTGTGCCAGCGCAACAAGGCCTCCACACCCGTAATCTTTTGTTTTTTAACGTCAAACTGAGGTTGGTAATATCTGTCTCTTATACACATCTGACGCTGCCGAC
>CAJXRC010000319.1 GCA_913058405.1 uncultured Colwellia sp.
ATCTACACTATCCTCTTCGTCGGCAGCGTCAGATGTGTATAAGAGACAGGAGTTATTCTATGAAAAAAACTTTGATAGCCATTGCCTTAGCAACTACCATTATTGGCGGTTGTGGCATGTTTGACGCGAGTAATGACAACAATAATAAAAATATTATGACCAGTAAAGCCGAACTAGGAAGCTTTGGTGTTGATTTAAGCGCCCGTAATGAAGTAGTAAAACCTGGTGATGACTTCTTTATGTATGCTAGTGGTACTTGGTATGACCATTATATAATGCCTGCTGATAAAACACGTTTTGGTGCTTTTACGGGTTTAGCTGAGCGAAGCGAAACACAAGTAAAAGAAATTATTGACGACATTACTAGCCGTACTGATTTAAACGCTGATGAACAATTAGTGGCTGATTTTTATCAAGCCTATATGGACACTGAAACCGTTAATAAATTAGGCATCAGCCCGATCCAATCGACTTTAGACCAAATTAGCGCAGTAAAAAATACTGAAGACTTAACCAAAATATTTGGTGAAGCATGGTTAACAGGTGCTAAGTCTCCGATTGGCGGTTATATGTGGTTTAACCGTTTAAACCCAAATCAATATGAAATGTCTGTTGGTGCTGGTGGTTTAGGTCTTCCTGATCGTTCTTACTACTTAGAAGAAAGTGAACGATTTGAGAAAACACGGAACGCCTATGTAGAACATATCGTTACTATGTTGAGTTTTGCTGGCATTGAAAACGGTCAAGTACGTGCTGAACAAATTTTAGCGCTAGAAACTAAAATTGCTCAAGGTCATTGGCCACGTGAGAAAAAACGTAATCGCGACCTAACCTTAAACCAAGTACAACGTACCGATTTAGCTAAACAATACCCAGATTTTGACTGGGATACTTACTTCGCTCAATCTGGCTACAAAGTGCCACAGCTTAATATTTCTCAGCCTGAACCAGTTAAAGCAATGATTGCTTTGGTTAATTCAGAGCCATTATCGATTTGGCAAGACTATTTAACCTTCCATACTATTAGTGGTAATGCCGATTTATTATCTGAAGATATTTATGCGGCTAACTTTGCTTTTTATGGCAAAGAGTTAAGTGGTCAGCAAGAGCCTCGTCCACGTTGGAAGCGCGCTATCGGCGAAATGTCTGATACTGAATCTTTAGGTTTTGCTATTGGTAAAGTGTATGTCGCCCGTTTCTTCCCTGAAAGTTCAAAACTACAAATGGCTCAACTCGTTGAAAACTTACGTACTGCACTAGGCCAACGTATCGACGGACTTGATTGGATGGGTGAAGAAACCAAAGTTAACGCTCATGCTAAGCTTGCCGCATTTAATCCTAAAATTGGTTACCCTGATGTATGGCAGGAGTTTGATGGCGTAACCATTTCTAAAAATGACTTGGTTGGTAACATCAAACATCTTCGTCAATTTTTTAATGCTGATAGCGTTGCCAAAGAGTTAAAGAAAACCGACCGTAATCGCTGGGGTATGACACCACAACGTGTAAACGCTTATTACAACAGTTCATTTAATGAAATTGTATTTCCTGCAGCAATTTTACAACCACCATTTTTCGATCCAAATGCCGATGCCGCTGTTAATTACGGTGCAATTGGTGCAGTAATTGGTCATGAAATGGGTCACGGTTTTGATGATCAAGGTTCAAAGTCAGATGCTAATGGTATTCAACGTAACTGGTGGACTGATGAAGACCGTGATGCTTTTGATGCTAAAGCAGACCAACTCGTTGCACAATACAATAAGTATGAGCCTATTCCTGATAACTTTGTTAACGGCCGCAATAGCTTAGGCGAAAATATTGGTGATGTTGGCGGTTTATCTATGGCTTACCATGCTTACCGATTAAGCTTAAATGGCAAAGAAGCACCAGTTATTAACGGTGTTACCGGTGATCAACGTTTCTTCTTAGCTTGGGCACAAGTATGGAAAGAAAAACGCACTGAAAAAAGTATGTTAAACCAGCTTCGTGGTGGTACACATGCGCCAGGTCGTTTTCGTGCTCAAGCACCGCGTAACCATGATGCATGGTACAAAGCGTTTGACGTAAAACCAGGTGATGCTTTGTATTTAGCAGAAGATGAACGCGTTCGTATTTGGTAGTAATACCAATCGTATTAGTTTACTGATCACTTAGCGAGAATTAAGAGAATAAACAAAAATGCCAGTCAGTTACCTGACTGGCATTTTTTATTGCTCGCTATGCTCTATAAAACAGCTTTATTAAAAATAATGTTATATTCGAATAATTAATTTTTATTCATATTTAAGAAGAATCAAATGAAAATAAATTTTCAAAAACAAGGCGCTTGATTGAGCAATAGCGGGCTATTGTGATTGAAAGCAACGACGTTATTGGATATTTAGACCATTTGAAAGTCACCGTTTTTCCAGATAATTAATATTAGTCAAACTTAAAGCGCGAGACCAATTCATTCAGATGAATAGCTTTATTTCTAAGCTCACTACAAGCAATCGAGGTTTGCTGAACGATATCGCTATTAGCACGTGAAATATCCGCAACCGCAGTAACATGAGGGTTAATCTCACCCACTACATTCGATTGCTCCCCGGTAGCGGTAGCAATTTGCAGATTCATATCATTCATTATACTGATGCTTTCAGAAATACTCTCTAGGTGCTTGCCTGAATGACCCGCCTCAGTTTGACTCGTAGTGCTGAGTTCTGTGCTTTGAGAAATAGCGGAAACCACTTCTTCTGTTTTTGCTTGCAGCTTTTCAATAATATTTCTGATTTCTTTAGTAGAGTCATGACTACGTGATGCAAGCGTCCTAACCTCATCAGCAACGACGGCAAAACCTCGACCTTGCTCTCCTGCGCGTGCCGCTTCAATAGCTGCATTTAACGCCAATAAGTTAGTTTGCTCTGACACACTACGTATTACTTCAACCACAGTATCAATAGAACGTGCATCCTCAGCTAGTTGAGCGATCATAGTACTGGTAGACACCAGCTGCTCACTCATATCGGAAACGCTGGCAATAGTTTGTACCACTGAATCATTTCCTTGCTGCACTGTTTCATCAGCAGCTTGTGCGCTTTGTGCCGCATTATTAGCACTGCCAGCAATTTCTTCTGCCGTCATACCCATTTCATGCATTGCTGTGGCAATTTGCTCAACTCGGCTCACTTGTTCATTTATCTCAGACTCCATCGACTTTGCTTGAGAATCTATTTGTTCAATCGCAACGGCAAGTTCATTACCCGTGTTAGAGACTTGTTGTAATAATTCGCTTAAATAGCTGACAAATTGGTTATAACCTCTCGCCATAGTACCGGCTTCGTCTTGACGTGAATCATCTAAACGACGTGTTAAATCACCACCACCTTTACCAATTTCAGCCAACATGTCAGCAAGCTGGCCAAAAGGCGCAATTAAGCGAGAAATAAGCCAAGTACTAACAAATGCAGAAACCACCGCAATAATAACGCCCATCATCACTAAGGCCCATGTTGCTTGGGTTAAACCACCAAGAACCTCTTCTTTAGGCACTTCGGCCACCACATACCAACCAATACTGTCTAAATAACGGCTCGCAATAAGGGTTTTAGTGCCATTAAGAGTAAACTCAGCTGAACTAAACTGCGCTTTTGACAAAAGATTTTGGCTGTTACTAACACCAATATCTGCCAAATTTTTACCAATTTGTTGCGTATCAGGATGAAGTTTTATCTTGCCCTGTTGATCAACTAAAAACACCTTACCTGTTTGCGCAATACGATACTGACTAATACTGTTAGCCATATTCTCTAGTGATAAACCTACACCTACAACAGCACTAGGTTTTCCTGAAACCTTCATTAAATAATTAATAAATAAGGTCGGTATATTGGTTTCTTCATCAACATCTAAACTCAGTTCGTACTTTTTTCCACTTTTGATAAAACCATAAAACCACTGATCTTTGCTCTCTTGTGGCGACAAGGTTTTGAAAAGCCCACTCGGTGTGAAGTATTTCCCGGTATTAGCTGAGACTAAAAAGGCACTTATTGTAGTAAACTCACTCTGGATATTTTTCAAATAAGTGATCACTTGTTGATGATTACTCTCTTGTTCGCCATTGGCAATAAACTGTTGTGAGTAAAGATTACTCGACATCGTTTGCGCGACGGTAATAGGTAACAATAATTGTGCATCAAGATTATTAGCTACCTCACCAAGTGCTGCGGGCAATTCTCGTTCAATTGCAGCTTCCATAATAATGGCACGACTTGAGTTAAGGGCAAAAGCACTAACAATCAATATTGATAGCACCACAGCAGTCAAGGTAGTAAGTACAACTTTACGACGAATAGTGAAATTCAGCATAGATAAATATCTTCCTTTGGAGTAGAGGTAGAATAGAAATTGAGGCTACGACAGCACTGAAAATATCTGACGCTCTATATTTTCAGTTTACTTATACCCAAGCTACTTGAAGATGCTGTCTCTTATACACATCTGACGCTGCC
>CAJXRC010000320.1 GCA_913058405.1 uncultured Colwellia sp.
TAAAATGAAACATTGATAAAGCGTATAACTACTTTAATTTTATTACTTTTTATACATAACAATCTAAGTTGTTGATTTTACTTAAACATCAAGTACTCATTATCCAGAGTCCAGGTTAAGTAAGTCTTTAGCTTAATAACCCGTAGTCATATTATTGAGTGTCACTGAAGGTAGCTCTTGAAATAGTCGACGATATTCACCTGAAAATCGGCCCAATTCTATAAAACCCCAATTCAATGCAATATCTACAATGCGATCTTTTTTGGGGTGAGAAAGTAATAAATCACGCTTTACACCATTGAGTCGTACCAATCGTAAATAGCGTATAGGCGTAATACCTAAGTATTCATTAAAACCGTATTGAAGGTTTCTTTCGCTTAATTTTGCAATATTACAAAGTTCAGGAATTGTGGGCACCTGTTCTGCGTAATTGTGAAGGTAATCAATTACCCTACGAACACCTTTGGTTCTGTTTGATTGATTTACTTGTTGTTCATTAATCGGTGTTGTTTTTTTGAGTACTTCAAAGATTAATCTTAAAATACTATCTGACAGCATTCGTTGAGCATTTTTACTTTTTAATATTTCAGGTCTATTTTTAATAAGCGTAAGAATAGTATCTAAACCATCGGCATAGCTTTTTAATGCATGAGGCTCAGTTAAGCAAGCTTGACTGACAAACCAAGCTTGGGGAACTTCTTCTCCGGTGAGCAACTCAATGCTACGACTGAAAGTGTTTCTATCAAAAGCAGCAACGATAAAATTTAAATTATGCTGAAAATTAGCATCCCAAAACCCCCCTGTTGCTTGTAATATAGTATTCTTTTCTCTTTGTTTTCCACAGAATTTAAAGTCATCAGCATTTGAAATAATCGCACCAAAAGGCAAAAAAGAGCTAGCTGGCGCTGCTTCAATTAACGCACCTGCATTGAGACTTTCACGAAAAATTTGCACATCACCTAAGTTTGCCTCTAGATAATCACCATTTAATTGGCCTGCTTGTAGTTGGGTATATCGTCGATTTTTATTGATTTGGAATTGAGAGAGTTCGTCAACATCAGATGTTGATATGCCTCTAACATTTTTATCGATAGTGGTATGGGGGATTTGTTGGTGAATTTCCATCGCTTATTAATGTCCTTTATCTATAAGCTTTTCTTTACCTAGTTAAATTAATCACGATATAAACAGCACGTTTTCGGAAACTGCATACTCATGTGTATTCAACGTTAATATACTGTCTTAGATACTATAAATGGATTTTAAACTTCAATACAGTTTTATTTCTGTTGTATTTGAGTAGCCGTCATTGTGGATATATACCCGTTCTACTTGAAGATGCAGGTTCAAGTGGAGCGGGTATAAGCCGGTGTAGATCAATGGAAATCTAATTCAAACACTTTGGAAACCTTTATGAAAAAAATAATAAGTATTCTTTCGACCGTTATATTACTAACCAGTTGTGCTGAAAAGTCCGAATCAGCTCAGGCTAGTGTGGCGGCGGAAGCTGAAACTAAGAAACCAAACATTCTGCTCTTGGTAGCTGATGATACTGCTTTTGGCGATATTGGCGCTTATGGCTCAGAAGTACATACACCGAACATGAATGACATTGCTGATGCAGGGATTCGCTTTACAAACTTCCACGTGTCTCCTGTTTGCTCAGTAACTCGTTCTATGCTGTTCACCGGTAATGATAATATCGAAGTTGGTTTAGGATCATTTGATTATTCTATTTACCCGCCAACAAGAGGCAAGAAGGGTTATGAAGGTTATCTCACTAAAGATGCTGTGACGATTTCAGAATTATTGAATGATGATGGTTATGACGTTTATAAGTCAGGCAAGTGGCATTTAGGTGGAGAAGAGTCTGGCGGTGAAGGGCCACTGGAGTGGGGTTTTACCAAAGAATTTGGTATTTTGTCAGGTGGCTCTAACCATTGGAATGATTTAGCCATGACTCCCGACTTTAAAGATCCTAATGGCTTAAATGTTAAAAGAAAAGAAAATTGGACTCTAAACGGCGAACCTTATGATCGTCCAGAAGGTGTTTATTCAGGTGAAATTTACACTAACCAAATGTTAGAGTTTATTAAAGAGGGAGCCAAGAATGATAAACCGTGGTTTGCTTACATGGCTTTTACCACTGCACATTTTCCTATTCAAGCGCCACAAGATCTGATCATGAAGTATTATCCTAAGTACCTTGAATTAGGTTACGCAGGATTAAAAAAATCACGTTATGAAAGCTTAAAGGCCCAAGGCCTAATTTCACATGAAGCAACAGAAGCACCTTTTAATAACTTAACAAAAAAATGGCAAGATCTGTCTCAAGAAAACAAAGAGAAGCAAGCTAAAATCATGGCAACTTATGCGGCCATGATTGAAGACCAAGATAATCGTATAGGGCAAATATTAGATTACCTTAGAGAATCAGGTCAGTTAGATAACACCTTAGTCGTTTACATGACAGATAATGGTCCTGAAGGTTTAGAGCCAACCAATCCTAAAACGGGTAACCCTGAGTTTGCAAAATGGATTGAAAATCAATTTGATTCTTCTTTTGAAGCCATTGGTACTGCCAATTCTGAAAATGTTATTGGTACCTCTTGGGCGAATGCCGCAACGGGCGGATTACAGTGGTGGAAGTGGTTTGTTGGTGAAGGAGGTATACGTGTGCCATTGATGATTGTACCGCCAGGTGGTTTTAATTCTGATTATGCCCGTGCTGGTCAAAAGTCTAACGCAACAGTTTATGTTAAAGATGTTCCTATGACTATTTTGGAATATGCCAATGTTAAACACCCGATGACTGAGTATAAAAATAAAAAGGTAATACCTCCAAGTGGTATCAGCATTAAACCTTTCTTAGATGGGCAGTCTGATGTTGTAAGAACAGAGAACGATTGGTGGGCTTTTGAATTATTTGGTAACGGTTATGTTATGCAAGGTGAATTCAAAGCGATGAAAGTAAGAACCGGTATGTTTGGTGATGGAAAGTGGCACTTATATAACGTGGTCTCAGACCCTTCTGAGTCTCATCCGTTAGAAGCTAAGCACCCAGAGAAACTAACAGCAATGATTTCACTATACGAGAGTTATATTGCGAAAAATAATATTTTACCCGTAGACTCTGCTTGGAGCGCGTTCCAAGGGGCTAGCCAATAAGTCACACTGTTAATAGTGACGATAATGAAAGGTGATGTACTTAATGAGTACATCACCTTTTTTATTGGTGCTTAGTTATGCGTTTCTTGCATATTTGTTAGCTATTTTTATCATTATACTTAATGACAAAAGGTGAGTATTATCTATTCAAACCAAAGACATAATTTAACGTTCAAGAAGGAATTTAAGATGAAAAAGACACTTTTAGCTATTACAGTTTTGGCAGTATTATCAGCTTGTAACAGCATGACGACTGAGTCGACTCAAGTCGCGCCATCCGCTTCGACAAATACTGAAGTAGCGACGTTAGCAACATTTTTTAATGATTCAGGGATAGTGGTAACACCAACGACCTATCCAACTGATGAAACATCTCATCAAATGCTGAAAAATCAGGATTTAGTTGGCGTTAATCAATTACTACACAAACGTCAATTAACACCAACGGATAATCAACCCGTAGTTCGCATGAATCGTGATACTTATTACTCATTTGCTGTAGTTGATGTATCAAAAGGGGCAACAATTACTATGCCCGCCATTCCTGAAGGTAAATATATGTCAGTGCAACCGGTGACAGAAGACCACCGTATTCAGGCGATGCAATATGGTGAAGGTAGCTTTGATTTATCAACACATGCCGGTGACCATCTCTATGTTGTGATCCGATTGGATGCAACCTTTACAGAAGCTGAAGCTAAAAAGTATCAAGATCAAATGAAGATTAGCGCTAATTCAAGTCGTAAATTTACCGCAACACCAGTAAATAAAACGTCCTTCGACACCGTAGAAAAGGCACTGAAAGCACAAATGCCTGCTATCTTCAAACGTGATGGCGTAGAGGCATTAACGGGGATGTTTACTGACCCACGTGATCAATCGAATAAGTTATTTAGTACAGAAAAATATCAGGTTGGTGCGGCAATAGGCTGGGGCGGTGCACAAATAGTTGATAATATTTATGAAGTATCAGGTAATTACCCGAGTAATACTTGTCATCAAGCTACCTTTAAAGATCCTAAAAACAAGGCCTTTTGGTCAATCACTGTATACGACAAAAATGGTTTTATGTTTAATGATTTAGCTAATGTGAGCTCAAATACGGCAACCGTAAATAAAGAGGGTACTTATACGGTAAGTTTTGGTTGTGGTAGTGATGCACCAAATAATATTGCCATTGCTAATGATACTAAGATGTTTAACTTAGGTATTCGCCATTACATGCCATCCGATAAAGTGAGCAAAGAGGGGTATCGTTTATTGCCTGTCTCTTATACACATCTCCGAGCCCACGAGACCGTACTAGATCTCGT
>CAJXRC010000321.1 GCA_913058405.1 uncultured Colwellia sp.
CGAGATCTAGTACGGTCTCGTGGGCTCGGAGATGTGTATAAGAGACAGGAATATAGGGACAATAGGTGCAAAACCGGCGCCAGAGTCTCCCAAACCATGTAACCAGATGACACAGGAAGTGGCTGGAGTTTCAGGCTCTACGGTAATTCGTTCAAGTGATGTTGCAGACATAAAGTTCAATGATTTATACGTTAAAAAAAAGATGACACATCATAGCAATCGTTAGTGTCTGTGGCAAAACTGCATTTATTTATAGCTGTTGTTAGATAAATAGTTCAAGCATAGTCATGCTTTGATTCACAATAATCGCCCAACATTACTTTGAAAGTAGTCTAAAAATGTTCTGGTTTTACTGGCAACATGTCGGCTTTGATAAAGAACACTTAAACGCTGTGCAACACTATCATGACTCAGTGATAGTCGTTGAAGGGATTGCACTTGCGAGCTACTTTCAATTAACCTCTCTTTTGACACAGTGTTTTTTAATACATAATCAGGCAACTTACACAGACCTAAGCCTTGCTCCGCCGCACGAAGACGCATCTCAGGACTAGACAGTATTACTCGGCCGTTAACATTTACTTGCTCAATTTTATCACCATTACGAAAATGCCACAGCTGACCTTCTTCTTCTAAAATACAGTCATACTGGTTAAGTTGTTCTGGTTTGATTGTATTTTCTTGACACAATTTACTTTCTAATTCTGGCAATATTGTCGGTGAGTAATAAATAGATTGTGAAAAACTTAACAACTCTTTTGCAATCCAGTTTGTTGTTGGCAACGCTTGTTCATGCAGAACAAAACAAAGATCAAACTTGGGATCAAACTCAGGTACTGATCCTGAATAATGCTGACAATGTAAGTGAATTTTAGGGTAGCGACTTAAGAAATCGCCAATTAACGTACTTATAATTTGATTAAAAAATTCTAAAGGTAATAAAATATTCAGCTTACCTTGAGGTTGATGTAGTGATGAGGAAAGCTCCTCTTCCACCTTGGCTAAAGCATCAATATGCTCCTTACTGGCACAAAAAAGTAATCGACCGCTATCGGTAAGTTCTTGCTTTCGGGTAGTACGGAGAAGGAGCTCACAACCTAGTTTTTTCTCGAGCAACACTAAACGTCGACTCAACTTTGACTTAGCAATTCCTAACTCTTTCGCTGCTGCGGTAAAAGAGCCCGCTTCGACTAAGCTAACAAATAAATGTAAATCATCTAAATTACTCAATTGTGTATTCCTTTTTGATTGTTTCATTTTTAGAACAATGATTTCCATTAAACACATCTAATAAAGTAATTGCAACTTCAGTACACTGCAGCTTCTAACTAACCACTTACTAATTATTTAAAGTGTACAAATTAGTTAGAAAGCAATTAGCGACCCTTTACTAAGTAATTGGTAATTATTTGCTAAAAATTTACTAAGCAAAAGATAAAATGGAGTACATCATGAGTTCAGAAACATTGATAAAAGTTGAAGAAATTTTAGCCGAGCAGTTTTCACAAGAAGTAGAACTAGCCCCAGGTAAGGTATTAATAGATTTTTATGCTCCGTGGTGCGCACCATGTAAAATGCTCGCTCCTGTTGTTGAGCAAATAGCACAAGAACATGAAGATATTAAAGTCGTAAAAATCAACGCAGATAACAGCCAAGAATTAATGGCTAAGTTTGGTATTCGTGGTATCCCGACCTTATTATTAATGAACAATGGCGAGTTAATGGCTACGCAAGTTGGTGCAGCTTCTGTCAGCCAAGTGAAGTCGTTTGTTCAACAGTAGAGACCTAGCTCACTACCTGGTTAGGCTATCAACATCTGAGAGCCTAACAATTTCATTACCTGCGTAATATTATTGACCATACCTTGATCTATTTCGGGCATCAGCACTGACTATTCATTACAATCATTATTAACAATGATGTCGTAATTATCTTAGATGTATACAAGGCACACAAATGATGCAAATCACCGATTTAAAAACAGAACAAAAGATCCCTCCGCTTTTACGCTTAGGTTTTAGACCCTTTTTTCTAAGTGGAGCGTTATTTAGCGTTTTCGCTATTACCCTTTGGCTTTTGATGTATAAAGGTACAATCAATTTAACCCCTTTAGGCGGTGGTTATTGGTGGCATATTCATGAAATGATATTTGGTTTTGGTGGCGCTATTATTGCCGGCTTCTTATTAACTGCCGTACAAAATTGGACCGGTGTTAGAGGTGCTCAAGGCAATACATTGCTCGCTTTGTTTTTACTTTGGCTAGCAGGTCGACTTTTGTTAATCATGCCTGATTTACTCGGTCCAATGCTCGCTAGTCTAATTGACCTTCTATTTTTGCCGACGGTTGCTTATGTCTTAGCAAAACCTATTATTGCAATGAAGCAGTACCGTAATTTATTCTTCGTGCCACTACTCGCTTTATTCACCATCGCAAATTTAGAAATGAATTTAGCAATACATTTCCCTACAACCTTTAACAGTGTTTACTCTGGTTATGCAGGCGTTATGTTAGTAACCTTTTTAATGTCAGTAATGGCTGGTCGTGTTGCACCTATGTTTACAGCCAATGGCACAAAAACCGAGAAAGCAGCACCACTACCTTGGTTAGATAAAGCAGCCAACGGTAGTATAGCTATCGCTATGTTGAGTCTATTGCTACAGCCTGTAGTGGGTTTTTCTGCGACATTTTTTGGCATTTTACTTATTGTTGCAAGTGTCTTTCAAACGATGCGTTGGGTGAGATGGCGTCCATGGATCACCTTACACGTGCCTCTTTTATGGTCTCTTCATGGCGCAATGAAATTTATCTGTTTTGGTTTATTCGTGCTTGGTGCGAGTTATTTAATCCCAGAAGTGCCGAGTAATCATGTGTGGCATTTACTGACGGTTGGCGGTATCGGTGGATTAATTTTAGCCATGATATCACGCGTTTCTTTGGGTCATACCGGTCGCCCGCTAACGCCACCAAAATCAATGACGATTGCCTTTGTATTGATAAACTTGGCAGCATTGGTACGTTCTTTTGGTCCTTGGGCTATTCCTGAGAAAACGTTGTTATTTATTGATATCAGTGGCGGCTTTTGGATTCTCGCATTTGTTATCTTTATCGCTGGTTATGGACCTATGTTAATAAACGCAAGAAAAGATGGTCGACCTGGATAGAGTATCTTAAACTAGGCCTTTGTTGTCGTACTAATTTAGATAAATAAGTTTAGATAAATAAGCTAGGAAGTTTCACACAAACTCCCTAGCTTTTTTTTGAGTAGCGAACCTGAGCTATGGATAAGCATTCATTATCCATAGCTCAGGTTAACGAAATGAATGACAAAGCAATTCATCACATAAAAGGGTCAATACTATGCGCGCAGTTTTTTTAGATAAACAAACCTTCAGTTCTACTATTGATTTTTCTGCTATTGAACAACAAGTTACCCAATTAGTTTATTATGCTAATACATCGCCTAATGAGGTGATAGCGCGCTGCCTAGAGGCAGATATAATTATTACCAATAAAGTACAATTAACAGCAGAAATATTAACTGCCCTACCAAACGTAAAGCTCGTTTGTATCAGCGCAACGGGTTATAACAATGTAGATATTGAGGCTGCGAGTCATTTAGATATTGCCGTAACAAATGTTAGCGGTTATGCCGGGCAATCTGTTGCACAATATGTATTTGCCCAATTACTCGAGTATTATCAGCAAACAAGTCATCATAATAGCAATACGGAACAAGGTTTATGGTCGAGCAATGATACTTTTTGCTATCACGGAAATAGCATCAGCGAATTAGCAGGAAAAACGCTCGGCATCATTGGTTACGGGAGTTTAGGTAAAGCCGTTGCTGATATAGCTAAGGCTTTCAATATGGAAGTTATCATTAGTGAACGTCCTCAAGCCAGCACTATTCGTCCAGGGCGAGTTTCTTTTGAGCAGCTTATAGAGCAAGCAGATATTATCAGTTTACACTGTCCACAAACGCCTGAAACTGAAAGTTTTATTAATGAAGGTGTATTATCCCGCATGAAAAATACCGCCGTATTAGTCAATACAGCTAGAGGTGCATTAATTGATGAGTCAGCGTTATTGACTGCTTTAAAAACCAAGGAAATCGCTTATGCTATTCTAGATGTACTAACTCAAGAGCCGCCTTCTGCTGATCACATATTACTTAATAACAAATTAGCCACCTTAAAAATAACTGCGCATATCGCTTGGGCTAGTTGTGAAGCCCAGCAGCGTTTGATCGAATTACTCAGCCAAAATATTAACGCCTTTAGCCAAGGTGAACGACTGAATCGCTTAGCGTAAATTTCACTGCAAGTTACTCAAAGCTTTGTTATCTTAATATTGAGATAATCAATTATACTAAGTTGATTAAGTTCTTTTCCACTCAGCGAGAGTTAAAGGCTTAGAGGCAAGGCATTGATTGCAGAGAATGGTTATTCCCTTGTCAAAATCAATAACGCCGC
>CAJXRC010000322.1 GCA_913058405.1 uncultured Colwellia sp.
CGGCATGGGCGACATTAGAACAATCAAAATATGTGTAGTTATAGTTATTCTACATCAAGCATGTTTTGTGAAGTTATCATGATGTTCCATGCGTTCCCAAAGGGCGAGTTTTAAAGGCTTATATACGGCGTTATTGATTTTGCTAAGGAAATAACCATTACCTACAATCAATACCCTGCCTATAAGCCTTTAAATTATCGCTAAGCGATCACTTTCTTATACGGATTGGTATTAGTTATTTAGCACTGGTTAACAAAGATACTCAATTAAGTTAAATTTTGTTAAACTGCCAAATTATTTTTACAGCATCTACTTACTGTTACCAAACATAAAGAATATTAAATGACTGATACTACCCCTGCAAACTTCCCTCGAGCTGGCTTTAGAAGACGTTTTGGCTCATGGATATATGATCTATTAATTATCATCGCTATTTTTATGCTTTCAGGCTACGTATGTGTAGCGCTTTTTGTTGCTTTAGATGCAATGGGGTTAATTTCTATTGCCAGAAGTGGCTTTGGTATTGACTGGAATGCAACTCATGTAGCTTACAAAGTAGCTTTTAATTTTTGGTGTGTGGCTTGGGTTTGTCTGTTCTTTATTTATTTTTGGTCTAAGAAAGGTCAAACATTAGGTATGAGAGCATGGCGATTACGTGTACAAAACCGTGATGGCTCATTACTTAGCAAAACAACAGCAATTAAACGGATACTACCAACATTGTTGGGCTTAGGAACTCTTTGGGTTATTTTTGATAGAAAAAATAAACTCAGTTTACAAGATAGGATTACTAATACTGAAGTGGTGTTATTATCACTAGAGGCAAATAGAGGTAGATTATAAACGCTAGTGTATTTTGGCTGTTTACTCACCTGTTAATAGCAATATTCCTTCAGGAAACAATGCTATTAACAGCAAGCGCTATTTGATTATTTACTACCTCTACAGGTATTAAATAGACTTGATTTCTTAGCAGGTACTACGCAGTTTTCTTGCTAATAAAATACCAAGCGAGACCAACAAAGAACAAACTAGGCATCATAGCACCAAGCATGGGTGGTAATTGATAAACCAAACTCAACGAGCCTAAGACCTCATTACTGATGAAGAATAAAATTCCCGTAAAGACGCCCATCATAATACGCGCCCCCATAGAAACTGACCTTAATGGTCCAAAAATAAATGAAAGTGCCACTAATAGCATTACCGCAACAGTTAATGGCTGCATAAGTTTACGCCAAAAAGCTAATTGATATCGACTTGGATCTTGTTCATTCGCTTCAAGGTAATCTAAATAGTCAACCAAGCCTCGCAAAGAAAGTGATTCAGGAGTCACAGTTACAACACCAAGTTTTTTCGGAGTTAACGAGGAATTCCAAATTTTTTGATTATAATTTTTAGTAATAATCTCGTTGTTAGTTAATGAGAATTCCTCAACATCGGTCAGTAACCAACTTTTGTCTTGATAGATTGCACTTTTCGCCGACAGCCAACTATCTATTTTCAACTCATCATTAAAGCCATAGATTTGAACTTTCTTTAATTGGCCTCTGTCTAATACTTCACCAATATTAACAAAATAATCGCCATCTTTTGCCCAAACACCATTTTTAGCTGCAATTAAACTACCACCTGAAATTGCTTGAGCTCTAATTTCACGCGCTTTAGCTTCACCACTAGGTGCTAACCATTCACCAATGGCCATACTCACCATGATCAAGATAACAGCAGTTTTCATCACTGATTTAATGATATCTAATCGTGATAAACCTGCGGCTTGCATCACTATGAGTTCACTATTACTCGCTAACATGCCGATACCAATTAAGCCGCCAATAAGTGCTGACATCGGGAAGAACACTTCAATATCACGTGGCACGGCATAAAGCACATACAATGCGGCATGGGCTAAATCATAATTACCTCGGCCTATGGCACGCATTTGCTCAACAAACTTAATAATGCCACTGACACTAACAAAAACGGCTAAGGTAATAAACGTTGTAGAAGTAATTACACGACCAATATAAAAATCAAGAATGCGCATTAACTCTCTTTTCCTTCGGTCATTTTTTTAATTGACTTGCGTCTAAAGCTTGGTAACTTTGCTTTGATAATTCGCCCACTACTTCGCTCTTTCATTAACAACATCATGCCAATAAACAAGGCACTAATATGTATCGGCCACAAACCGACAATACTTGGAATGGCATTCTTTTCAATTGCTGAGCGCATTGACGTTAATAATAATAAATAGCCTAAAAATAGCATTAAGGCTGGCAACATTTTAGCGAACTTACCCTGCCTTGGGTTAACAACACTTAACGGCACGGCAATAAAAATAAGAATAATACAGGCTAAAGGAAAAGCAATTCGCCATTGAATAGTCGCGCGATAAGCAGATTCTAACTCTGGCGGCATATTATCATATAATTCGAAGGTAGATATCGCGCTAAGCTTACGATGCTGATGTTCAACTTCTTGATCTTTTATTTGAATATAATATTTATTAAATGCCACTGATTGGAATTCTTTAGTCTCGATATCTCGGTGATAACGAATACCATCACCCAACACTAACTGCTGAGAGCCGGTATCATCTTCAAAAACCTTGCCTGTTTTTGCGTACACTAAACTTGAATTGATTATGCTGGCATCAACATTGTCACCTTTAGGTAACTGAGCAACAAAGACTTTATTAAAACTATTAGTTTCACGATCCTTGTCATGGATGAAAACTACCGCATCTTGATTTCCCGTTTGCTGGAAACGTCCAGAAACTAAGGCACTCAGTCCAGAATCAGCCGCAAGCTCTTCTTTAACTTTATACTGATATTCTGAGGCTAATGGTGCTAGGTATAAAGTAAAAATACCGGTAAGAATTGCCGTAACAATTGCAAGTACTAAAGTCACTCGCACCACATACCATTCACTTACGCCACACGCATGTAGTACAGTCATTTCACTATCCGCATAAATACGTCCATAAGCGAGTAAAACGCCTAGGAATAAGCTAAGAGGTAGAATGAACCCTGCAAGATCTGGTATTTTCAGGGCAATAAAGGTCATTACCAACTGCCCAGGTATACTTCCTTCAGAAGCATCACCTAGCACACGGACAAATTTTTGACTGATAAAAATAGTCATTAACACAAAAAATACTGCTAATTGTGTTTTGGCGACTTCTTTTAATAAATAACGAAAAATGATCACAAAAAGATCCCGTAAAAACTTAGTTTTTTTCTGACATAATGGCAAATATTGAGTAAACTTGTCGTTTTCATAAGTAAACTATATAGTCAGTGACTAACTCATATTGATGAGTGCGACTATAATTATAGCCCTTAGCGATATCAATTGAATAGACAAGAGTGCTATTTTTTACTTATTTTAGCAATATATGCGATATATTCTAAATAAACACCTTATTAAATTGTAAAAGGAAAAGTCATGGAGTTCAGTGTAAAAAGCGGCAGTCCAGAAAAACAACGTAGCGCTTGTATTGTTGTAGGTGTTTTTGAACCACGCAGACTTAGCGGTACAGCCGAACAGCTTGATGAAATCAGTGAAGGCTACATAAGCAACCTTTTACGCAAAGGCGATTTAGAAGGTAAATCAGGACAGATGTTATTATTACATCACGTGCCTAATATTTTAAGCGAGCGTGTTTTATTAGTCGGTTGCGGTAAAGAACGAGAACTTGATGAACGTCAATATCGTCAAATAATTACCAAAACAATTAACACCTTAAATGAAACTGGATCTATGGAAGCGGTATGTTTCTTATCTGAGTTACATGTTAAAGGTCGTGATATTTACTGGAAAGTTCGTCAAGCGGTTGAAGCAGCACAAGATGGTCTATATAGCTTTGATAGTTTAAAAACACGTAAAGCTGAGGCTCGTCGCCCTTTACGTAAAGTTGTTTTTAATGTGCCTACTCGCCGTGAACTGCCTATTGGCGAACGCGCTGTTAGCCATGCTCTAGCGATTGCTGAAGGTATTACTACCTGTAAAAATGTTGCTAACATGCCGCCAAACATTTGTAATCCAGCTTATCTTGCTGAGCAAGCTAAGATTCTTGAAAATGATTATGACAAAGTTACCACAACGATTGTAGACGAAAAAGAGATGGAAGAGCTTGGTATGGGTTCATACTTAGCTGTTGGTCGTGGTTCAGTCAATGAATCATTAATGAGTATCATTAAATATGATGGTGCTGGTGATGATTCCAAACCATTAGTCTTAGTTGGTAAAGGTTTAACTTTTGACAGTGGCGGTATTTCATTAAAACCTGGCGCAGGCATGGATGAAATGAAATATGATATGGGTGGTGCTGCAGGTGTCTTAGGTGCTATGCATGCACTTGTCGAACTTGACTTACCTATTAATGTTATTGGCGTTTTAGCCGGCTGTGAAAACATGCCAAGCAGTAACGCATATCGTCCTGGTGATATATTAACAACTATGTCTGG
>CAJXRC010000323.1 GCA_913058405.1 uncultured Colwellia sp.
TCTACACTATCCTCTTCGTCGGCAGCGTCAGATGTGTATAAGAGACAGGGGTTAAATTCATGAATGCTAATGTTGAAGGGGGCGGAATTAACTCCTATGATATGGAGCCCAGAGTAGGCAACCATAACAGATTTATGTTTGTTGATGTTTATCCAAACATGCAATCTTGGGCAGCAGGAGAGAATGTCATGGAGAAAACAGAAGAAGGCAGAGCATTACAGAAAGAGTTCAAAGAACTATCAAAATGCTCAAGTAATAGTTTGTACTCGTCAACCAAACATTAACCGAGTCTTTTGAATTATACCTGCCACCATCCAAAGTATTTTGAAACATACATTTTGATTGGTGACGGGTATATCTAACAGGATTATGCCCATTTAGCGGTTATTATCTTCCAAATAAATGGGCACACTAAAAGGTCACCTTTTAGAACACATATTTACTCGAGAGCTGAACATAATCAGAGTCAGCATCTTGCTCTGCCATTTCAAAATTACCTAGCTCGATACCAAATGATAACTCTTTGGTATAATTTTTAAAAATATTCACACCCCAATGACTTCTATCGCGATCAGATAAGTCAGTGGTGATATTTCCGTAAAAAACTGAGCTGCGAATATCTTCGGTCCAGAAGTGACGATAAGCAACCATAATAGCGGTCGACTCTTCTACTTCTTCACCCACTAAATCAGTGGCGGCTGCAACACCGACATAGCGGCCAACATTGCCCGCATGAAGTTGAAAGCGGATGTCATCTTTACCAATAGTTTTTACTCGACCCGCTATGCCGTAACCAAAGGCCGATTCACTGTTTCCTCCAGTTGTTTGTAATTGTCTCGCTAAGCCGGAAACAGAAACATTACCCCAATCACCTTTGAAGGTATATTTTGCAATAAAGTCAGGCATTTTGTCATCACCGCTCTTACCGCCAAAACTTTCAGGATTCTCTAACGCAAGTTGTAATCCTCCCACTGTGTAACGTACTTGTCCTTGCCTGATAAAAGCAGAGGCAACCAATGGACCACCAAAATCGGCTGCTTCAGCCAAAGAACTAGTATTTTGAAAGGTAGTCCAGGTTTGACCAACTAAAACATTTTTGTATTTAATGAACGCATGGCGTAATCGCGGGTTGGATGAGTTAGAAATGATCTCATTACCGCCACCAGAAACCGCATCACCATAAAAATCCATTTCAATAAAGCCAGTGACATCACCATGAACATATTTGGTGTTGAAACGGGTTTCATTAACCGCTATACCAAAATTAGACTTGCTTTCAGGTAACACAGTACCGCTACCATACCAGTAATCTGTAGCAGCAATGTTACCGTCTACGTAACGTACATCAGCTTTTATATAACCCCCAAATGTAATGGTATCGTTATCTGAAATTTTATATTCATATCCTGCATTTACTGCACCAGACATCGCCAATACACAAGCAGATAATATAATTTTATTCTTCTTTAACATGTTACTTTCCTCTATTAAATTATGACCATAGGTATTAATTTTATTTTTCGGTCAGGTTTTATTATTGTTATTCCATTAACAGATGAGCATTAACTAGTACCGCACAAAATCTCTAGTAATGGTCAAGCTTTCCTTATACTTTCGACACAAGTGATTGTGTTAAAAAAAGATCAACTGTTCTGGAAACAGTAGTACCAACAACAACACGGTAATTTGAATTAAAATAAAGGGAATAACACCTTTATAAATGGTGGTGGTTTTGAAACCTTTAGGGGCGACACCTTTGAGATAAAACAAACTAAAGCCAAAGGGAGGAGTTAAAAATGAAGTTTGTAGGTTCATTGAAATAAGCACAGCAAACCAAACTAAATCAATATTAAAAGCAATAGCCACAGGGGTCAGAATAGGTACGACTAAAAAGGCAATTTCAATAAAATCGATAAAGAAACCTAGTACCAATATGGCAACCATGGCAATGATTAAGAAGGTCCATTTATCACCGGGTAAGTCTAAGAAAAACTCTTCAATTAAATACTCACTACCTGAATAACTAAACACCATAGAAAATGCCGTAGCACCTATTAGTACGGCAAAAATCATTGAAGTAACTTTGACTGTTTCAAGGGATATTTCATTGATATTTTTAAATGAAAAAGAACCATAAAACTTAGCTAAAACCATGGCGCCAACAGCGCCTATTGAAGCGGATTCTGTTGGTGTGGCAATACCTGTAAAGATAGAGCCTAGTACTGATAAAATAAGGAGTAGTGGTGGAACAATATCCTTTGCTGCTTGTATCAATAAGTCTCTTTTGTTCTCAGTCACTACAATAGCAGGGCAGTATTCTGGTTTGAATTTACCCAAAACCAAAATATAAATTGTGTATCCAAGAATCAATAAAAATCCAGGAACAACTGCTGCTTTAAATAAGTCACCTACCGGCACGCCCATGACATCACCGAGAATTATTAAAATAATCGATGGCGGAATAATTTGTCCTAAAGTACCTGAAGCACAAATAACACCCGCTGCTGTCGGTTGGTGATAGTTGTTTTTTAGCATAACAGGTAAAGAAATAACGCCCATAGCAACGACACTTGCACCAACAACACCCGTAGATGCGGCTAATAAAGCGCCAACAATAATGGTTGAAATAGCAAGGCCACCAGGAATAGTGCCGAAAAGTTTTGCTGATGATTCAAGTAAGCGTTCAGCTAAGCCCGTTTTTTGTAAAACTATGCCCATAAATACAAACATTGGAATGGCCATTAAAATGGTATTTTCCATGATGCTCATAATGCGATAGGGCATAAATGCAAATAAGTCGATCCCTAAGGTTAATACGCCAACAATTACTGAAATACCAGCAAAGGTGAAAGCGACCGAATAACCGAAAAACAAAAAAACTAGGGCAATAGCAAAAAGAATTAAACCTATCATGATGGTTCTCCTTGTTTGCTTTGAGAGGAGGTATTTAGTCGTAAAATATTTTTAAGTGTTACGTATAAAATACATAAAAGTAGAAAAACAGATGAAAATGGAATAATGGAGCGAACTATCCAACGATAAGGTAAACCGCCTGGATCTGGGCTTCCTTCACCCATGTGAAATGCTTCAAGGGCATAGTCCGAGCCATAATATAAAACAAGCACTGTAATGGGTAAGGCAAAGAAAATAGCGCCCAGAATATTAATAATAGCTTGTGCACGTGCAGACAATCTATCGTAGAAGACATCGACCCTAACGTGACCATCTTCTTTTAAGGTATATCCAATACCAAACATAAACATGGCTGCAAAAAGATGCCATTCGAGCTCTTGCATGCCAATGCTGACGTTATTAAAGAAATAGCGAGAGATAACATCATAGAAAACATTAAGGACCATAAGGATCATTATTATACTGCAGAGACTACCTACGGTATCGATAATGCTTTTAAAAAATTTAAGGATAAACTGCATATATTAAACCTTTGTTCAAAGGAGGTGAGAGGTTATGCGTATGATTAAAAATCATGTGAAAAATACGTTATTAGAAGCTAAGTAAGGGGCATCCATGCCCCTAGAATCATCAATTCGCGTTTGAATCAAAGTTGTCTAAATAAGCACGGTCTGAAAAGTTAGTCCAAGGTCGGATTTGATCTTGATAATCATATATTGAGTGCAAAATCTTTTTTGTTAGTGGATCTTTATTAGCAAACTCACTTAACAACTGAGCATTGGCTGCTTGAATTTCAGTCATCACAGCTTTAGGGAATGAACGAATTTTAACGTTAGGATAATCTTCCTGTAATTTAGCTAAATTTACGCCACTTTCATGCATCGATTGAGCGTACATGTCATATGCTGCAGCTTTCATTGCTACGGTTAAAATATTCTGTAAATCTTCAGGTAACGATTTAAACGCTTTTTCATTTACCATAAACTGCAACTCAGTAGCAGGCTCATGCCAACCTGTGTAGTAAAAAGGTGCAATTTTGTGAAAACCCATACGTAAATCAAGTGATGGTCCGACCCACTCCAATGCATCAATGGTATTGCGTTCAAGTGCTGTATATAATTCACCAGAAGGGATGTTGGTAGGTTTAGCGCCTAATTTAGCTAATACTTCACCCGCAAAACCTGGGATGCGCATTTTCAAACCTTTCAAGTCTTCAACAGTATTGATTTCTTTTCTGAACCAACCACCCATTTGATTACCCGTATTACCACCAGGAAATGACATAATTCCGTATTTATCATAAACCTCTTTCATTAGTTCCATACCGCCACCATAGTAGAACCATGCGTACTGTTCTGGTGCTGTCATACCAAAAGGCATGGTGGTGAAAAACATAGTATTGAAGTCTTTGCCTTTCCAATAGTACGAAGCGGAATGGCCCATTTGGTATTGGCCTTGTTTAACAAAATCAAATATCCCTAATGCAGATTTATGTCTGTCTCTTATACACATCTCCGAGCCCACGAGACCGTACTAGATCTCGT
>CAJXRC010000324.1 GCA_913058405.1 uncultured Colwellia sp.
AGAGTAATAATACTTCATCGATAAACGCTAGATGTCGATGACTTACTCCCCAAGCCTTTTGAGGTTCGCCACTGACTTCTCTACATTCTGCGCATTGAACGTTCCATGCGGCTGTTTTCTTGTGTACATTTCTTTGAAGAGTAATAATACTTCATCGATAAACGCTAGATGTCGATGACTTACTCCCCAAGCTTTTTGGGGTTGACCACTGACTTATCTACATCCTGCGCATTGAACGTTCCATGCGGCTGTTTTCTTGTGTCGATTTTAATAATACTTCTTCGATAAACGCTAAATGTCTGTGGCTTGCTCCCCAAGCTTTTTGGGGTTGGCCACTGAGAATGGCATCAAGCAAACGCTTTCTATAATCAGTAATCTTGCTAAAAATATCAGGACGCTTTGCTAATACTGTTAAATTTTGTGCAATATTATCTGCTAATAGTGACGACATGCTGCGAGCAAGCTGTAAAATAACCGCATTATGTGACGCAGCACATATAGCTAAATGAAATTCAACAACCGCTTCAGCTTCTCTACGAAAATCGTCTTCTAATTGACTGTTACCAATTTCATTATGTTTTGCTTGAATTTGCTCAAAGTCTGCCGGTGTTCCACGCATTGCAGCATAGTAAGAGGCCATGCCTTCTATACCATGACGAAATTCCAACAAATCAAATTGAGATTCATTGTTGTTAGACATTAATTCAAACAAGGGATCAGAAAAACCACTGAGTAAATTGTTACAAACAAAAGTTCCTCCGCCTTGTTTACGTGTCACCAAACCTTTGGCTTCTAACTTTTGTATAGCTTCACGTAATGATGGTCTAGAAACTTCAAATTGCAATGCCAGTTCTCGCTCAGGTAATAATTTTTCACCTGGCAGTAAACTACCTTCAATTATCATCGCTTCAAGTTGCGCTAAAATAATATCAGCTAACTTCTGCGGCTTTACTCGTCCGGTACTTTTGGCTGTTTGTATTGATTTATTTGTCGTTACGTTTGTATTCATAAAAGTAAATTAACTAATTATTTCAATGATAATAAAAAGACAATAAGGCTTAGAATCACTCGCCAAACTCTTGGTAAATTGGTAAGACCAATCATTTTATGGGTAATAAAGTAGCAAATATGACTACTTTTGACAAGTAAATTTAGTTGATGGGTAGTATTTATGCAAGTTTTTTATGCGCTAAAACAAATTATTTTAACTATTTTAGCGCATAAATGAAGGGAAAACGGATTGGTCTGACCAATCCGTTTTTGACTAAGTTTAATTAATTAAGTAAACCAGAAAGGGTCAAAATTGAAATAACAGCAAGTACCAGAAGAACATTTCGTTTTGCCAATCTAACAAGTAAACAAGGCTCTGCTGTGCAATCGTTGTCGTTTACCAAAAGGTCTTCAGATTTCTCTGCAACATCAATCAATACTTGATGGGTTGCCTTCTGACTATCAAATAAACTTTCTAACCAAACGGGCATAGCTTTAGAGAAATGACCAACAAACATATAACCAAAAGAGGCTATACGTACAGGTAACCAGTCTAACCAAAAAAGTACATCATGATGATTTTGACAACCATTCATAATATTAGGCGCAATGTCGCCTTCATGGACAGCTTCAGGCTGCTCTAAAGGCTCACTTTCGCTTTCAGTTACTGAGCTTGCTTCTGCTTGTGTTTCACTTTCAGCAGCACTCGCCATACATTTTGCTTTTTTATGCTCAATGACAGTCGTTAACAAACGGTAAAATACCGCACCTGCAGCGCCAAACACGGTAAAAAACAACATAATAGCAATGTAATAACGGTAATTTAACCAAATGAGCGCTTGGCCAAAGCCCATCTCTGGTAGGTTTTTATCTGACAACAATTGCTTGTGATGCATCTCTGTCGTCGTTTCTTCGCCACGAAAAGCAGAGTGCAAATAGCTTTTGTAACTCTTCCTCGTCGTTGTACAACCAAAGCATACAATTAGTATCACGGTAGACAACAATAATTGCAGTACAGAATTATCGATAACGTCAAGCAATAGGTATGTCGCAATAACAGGTAAGATAATAAATACCGCACTAGCCGTAGTGCCCTGCTTAGCAGTAAAATTTTTACTAAAAAAGTGGTGATAGTGTTGGTAATAAAAATTAAATTGCCATATTTTTGCAGATAAAGAGCGATCAGCTGCTAGTGCAATTAATAAACTTAATAAACTCATGTTAGGTATTGTTCCTTGTCGCTTGTTCAGTCAAACACTGACGAAAGTATTGCCAGTCAAATACCGGCCCAGGATCAGTTTTTCTAACCGGGGCAATATCACAATGACCAACAACATTGTCCACAATGATAGCAGGAAATTGATCTTGCAAACAAAGTGTTAACGCGATTAATTGTTGATATTGCTCTGCGGTGTAAGGGATATCATCCGTGCCCTCCAATTCGATACCGATGGAGTAATCATTACAACGCTCTCTTTTATTAAATGATGAAACTCCCGCATGCCAAGCTTTATCATCAAAAGAAACATACTGAATCACACGACCATCACGGCGAATAAGGCAATGTGCTGAAACTTCAATACCTTTTAAGTCAGAAAAACTAACGTGGGCATTACAATCGAGTTGACCGAGAAATAGCTCACTAATGTAATTACCGTCAAACTGCCCTGCTGGCAACGAGATATTATGAATAATGAGTAGACTAATTTCTTCATCCAACTCACGTGGAGAAAAATACGGTGACGGCAGCCGTTCTACTTGGGCTATCCAGCCGGAGGAAATTGAAAACATGTGTTTCTCATTTTTATAATAATTGATGCGTTTAGTCTATAGCCATTTTGCTTGAAGATGCGCGTTTCAGGAAATCTGAGCAAATCATACCTATTCAAGTGGGACGGGTATAAGATTACACTTTGTGCTTTATTACTTGCTAACATACAATATCATTACCCTTAATCATAGACTGCTTAGTATGGCTGAAGTTGATCCAACAAAAAAAATGGCAAAGATATTCGTTTGGCTGGCCTGGATAATTGGCTTAGCATTATTAATGTTCTTATTTCAGGATGTTCTTGACGAACAATACAATCCAAATAGCCGCCCAGAAATGCGCTTGTCGGAGAGTGGGCAAGCTGAGGTAATACTAGATCAAAATAGGCAAGGTCATTATGTTGCCCGTGGCACAATAAATGAAACTCCAGTGACCTTTTTACTTGATACTGGCGCCACTCAAGTATCGATACCCGCACATATTGCAGAGCAATTAGGTCTAGTCGCACAAGGTAATTATCGAGTACAAACTGCTAATGGCAGTATTACCGTATATAAAACTGAAATTGCCCAATTGAGCTTAGGTAATATTTTCTTGTATAATGTCGCCGCTCACATTAACCCAGCAATGAAAGCAGATGAAATACTTTTAGGCATGAGCGCACTAAAACAAGTAGACTTTTATCAAACGGGTAAACAATTAATCTTACGGGATCCCCTGTAACAGGAAGAAAGCAATGCTTAGTTCACAATTAGAAAAATTACAGCAAGATATTAGCAAAACAATCTCTTGGGCCCTTTGTGAAGATTTAGGTGCCGTTGATAATGCTATGCCTCAAGCGAGCCAAGATATTACCGCGATGCTAATTCCCGAAAATGAGCAAGCAGTTGCTACTGTGATTACTCGTGAAGATTGTATCGTTTGTGGTGTTGCCTGGGTAAATGAAGTATTCAAGCAACTTGATGCATCATTAAATAGAACCTGTGAACAAGCGACAAAAATCACTTGGTTCGTAAATGATGGAGAATCTGTTGCTGCCAACAGCACATTGTTTGAACTTGAAGGTGATGCACGTACCTTGTTGACCGGTGAACGTGTTGCCTTAAACTTTTTGCAAACCTTATCAGGAACTGCAACGTTAACCAGTCACTATGTAAAAGAATTAGCCGGTAGTGATACTAAACTTCTTGATACCCGTAAAACATTACCTGGATTACGTAGCGCACAAAAATATGCCGTACTTTGTGGTGGTGGTGTAAACCATAGAATTGGCTTATTCGATGCCTTTTTAATAAAAGAAAATCACATCGCCGCTTGTGGTGGCATTAGCCAGGCAGTAGCGACTGCAAAAAGTAATCATAGTGATAAGACTGTTGAAGTAGAAGTAGAGTCACTCAATGAACTTGAACAAGCGCTTAACGCTGGCGCTGATATTATCATGCTTGATAACTTCACCCCAGCAATGATAGAGCAAGCCGTCAAAGCAACACGTGGTAAAGCAAAACTCGAAGTCTCTGGTAATATGACCATTGAAATTTTGCAAGAATATGCCAAAGCAGGCGTCGATTACATATCAAGCGGTGCACTTACCAAACATGTTAACGCTATAGATTTATCTATGCGTTTTAAATAATGCCAATTCCATTAAATTTATTCCCACCTCAGAGCTATGTCAGAAGAGTTATAACAA
>CAJXRC010000325.1 GCA_913058405.1 uncultured Colwellia sp.
TATCCTCTTCGTCGGCAGCGTCAGATGTGTATAAGAGACAGCTATGAAGCTGCCTTATCAGCAGCAAAAGCTGATTTAAGTTCAAAACAGTCCGGCGAAGAAAATGCCGAACGTAACTTAAAGCGAGCAAATGATCTTATTAATGATGGTTACATTTCTCAATCAGACTTTGACCGATTAACAACAGAAGAGTCTCAAGCAAAGTCAGCAGTTAAATCTGCGCAAGCTGCGCTTGAGCAAGCTGAACTTGATTTAAGTTACACTACAATTACAGCCCCTTTTAGTGGCCTTATTGGTAAAGTGAATTACAACGTGGGAAATATTGTTAGCCCTAATAGTAATACTTTGGCCACACTCATCATTAGTGACCCTATTTTTGTTAGCTTTCAAGTAGAAGAAAGCACCTATGTTTCATACCAACAAGAGCATCAAGGATCTAACACTGAAGAGGGCGGGGAGTTTGATATTTCTTTGCGTTTACCTAACAATTCGGAATATCCAGAGCATGGAAAATTAGACTTCGCTGATACTAAAATCTCTGAAGGCATGGGAACCGTCGAGCTTAGAACAGTTTTCCCGAATCCTCAAAACATTATTATTCCAGGTTTGTTTGTTACCTTGATTCTTGAAAGTAAAAGTAAAGAAGAAATGGCGTTAATTCCACAAGCAGCAGTACAAGAAGGCCAGCAAGGAAAGTTTGTTTTAATTGTAGATGAAAATAATACAGTGAAACAACGTCATGTAGTGTTAGGTAGAAGAATTAATGCCATGTGGGTTGCTGAAAAGGGTGTTGAGATTGGGGAAAAAGTCATCGTTGAAGGATTGCAAAAGGTTCGTTCAGGTGTCGAAGTTAGAGGTGTTGAAAAGCATGTTGATCCACTGGTCGGTACCATATCCGATATTGATGATAAATCAGTAGATTCTTCAAAAGTTACTGAACCGACAATTAGCCCTAGTGCTACAACTGACAAGTAATCAAGGACGATTTTATGATCAGTAAAACCTTTATCAATCGGCCAAAATTTGCGTTTGTAATATCTATTGTTATTACGCTTGCTGGCTTAATTGCCATGAGCGTACTTCCTGTAAACATGTACCCTGAAATAACACCACCTCAGGTTCAAATTTCAGCTGTCTACCCTGGAGCAAGCGCACAAATTGTAGAAGAATCAGTTATTAGGCCCATTGAAGAACAAATCAATGGTGTTGAAGATATGATGTATATTGAATCTTCAGCTTCCAATAATGGTAGTGCTGTAATCACTGTGTTTTTTAAAGTGGGTACCGATGGCGATATAGCACAGGTTAATGTGCAAAACAGAGTCGCACTGGCAACGAGTTCGTTACCATCAGAGGTAACACGCCAAGGGGTCGATGTTAAGAAAAAATCCAGTGCTATGCTGCTAGGTATTAACCTATTTTCTGAACAAGAAGGTATCAACCAACTTTTCTTAAGTAACTATGCGACTAATTATCTAACTGAGCCGCTAGGGCGCATCAAAGGTGTTGCTTCAGCAGAAGTGATGGGGGAAATGACCTATAGCATGCGAGCATGGCTAAACCCAGAACGTATGTCATCACTGAGTATTACGGTGACTGAAGTGCAACAAGCTCTTCAAGAACAAAATATGATTGTTGCTGCGGGTAAACTCGGCGCTAGTCCCACGTTACCAAATCAGCAATTTGAGTACTCTATCCAAGCAAAGGGTCGTTTACAAACACCTGAAGAATTTGGACAAACGATAATCCGTGCTCAGCGTAATGGTAATTTTATCCGTTTAAATGACATAGCTCGTTTAGAACTTGGTGCTGAGGACTATTCAACACAAGCAAGATTAAATGGTAAACAAACGGCCTTCCTTGTTATTTATCAATTACCTGATGCTAACGCTACAGAGGTTGCATCTTTAGTTAAAGCTGAAATGGTGAAGCTCTCTCAACGTTTTCCTGACGGTTTAGAATATGTAATCCCTTACGATACCACTAAATTTATCGATCGCTCTATTGAAGAGGTTGTAGTTACTTTATTTCAAGCAATCGTCTTAGTTATCTTAGTTGTGTTTTTATTCCTGCAAAATTGGCGGGCGACTATTATTCCTACCTTAGCAATACCTGTATCCCTTATTGGTACCTTTGCTTTTATGGTTTTGATGGGATATTCAATTAACACAGTTACTTTATTTGGTTTAGTTCTTGCCATTGGTATTGTTGTTGATGATGCCATTATTGTAATTGAAAATGTTGAACGCATATTAAAAGAAGAACAACTTCCGATTAAAGAAGCGGTGACTAAAGCGATGGATCAAGTTTCTGGTCCTATCATTGCGACGACCTTAGTCTTATTGGCAGTATTTGTTCCTGTTGCTTTTATGCCAGGCATAACTGGGGAATTATACAAACAATTCTCTGTGACTATTTCTTTTGCAGTACTCATTTCTTCATTAAATGCACTAACCTTGAGCCCTGCATTATGTACTGTGCTTTTAAGTGCAGAAAAAATGAAACCAATCAGCTGGTTATTGCCATTTGAACGTCTTATTACTAGGGCGACAGGAGGTTATACCAAGACCGTTGGTTTTATGCTTAAGCGACTTACCCGTGTAGGACTTTTTGTTGGTTTAATTTTTATTGGCGCAGGTTGGTTAACTACCGCGGTACCAACGGCATTTTTACCTGCAGAAGATCAAGGTTATCTTTTTGTGGATGTTCAATTACCAGATGCCTCATCAAGCAATCGTACTCAAGCTGTTTTAGATAAAATAACACCAACTATTTTAAATGATGCTGCGGTTGATGACATCATCACAGTATCAGGTTTCTCATTACTTGGTGGTGCTGGTTCGAATAATGGTCTTGCTATTATTCTCCTTAAAGATTGGGAAGAGCGTACCGCACCAGAGCTTGGACTGAAGCAGATAATTCCGCGTTTGATGGGGCAGTTATGGACTATGCCTGACGCTCAAATTATGGTCTTTAATCCACCACCTATTCCAGGTTTGGGCAATAGCTCAGGTTTTGATTTTAAATTACAAGACAGTGAAGGGCGAGATCCTGCTGAATTAGCGCAAGTCATGAATGGCCTTATTTATGAAGCCAATCAACGACCTGAATTATCTCGGGTATTTAGTACTTATCGTGCCAATGTACCGCAGTACTTTTTAGAAGTAGATCGTAATAAAGCGAAAGCACAAGGTGTCGCATTGTCTGATATTTTTGCTACTTTGCAAGCACAGTTAGGGTCTTTATATATTAATGATTTCAGTCAGTTTGGTCGTACTTATCGTGTGACGATTCAGGCAGAGAGTCAGTACAGAGCTGAACCTTCAGATCTTCGATATTACTTCGTTCGAAATAAAGACGATGAGATGGTACCGCTAACTACTTTAGCGAGCGTTAAGCCTATCCTAGGGCCTACAACCATTAGTCACTTTAACTTATATCGTAGTGCTAGCATCACAGGTAACGCCTCTCCAGGTTATTCCTCAGGGCAATCTATTGGTGTGATGGAAGAGTTAGCTAGTACATTACCTCAAGGTTATATTTATGAGTGGTCAGGGCAGTCGAAACAAGAATTAGAAGCGGGTAATTTAGCACCAATATTATTTGGTTTGGCTATCATCTTTGTTTACCTGTTCTTGGTGGCACAGTATGAAAGCTGGACTATCCCGTTCTCGGTTATTGCTGCGGTACCTTTAGCCTTGTTTGGCGCTATGTTGGCGCTTTACACAGTAGGTATGGCTAATAATATTTATGCACAAGTTGGTTTGGTCTTATTAATAGGGCTTTCGACTAAAACAGCCATTTTGATTGTTGAATTTGCCATGGAACAAAGAGCTGCTGGTGAAACGATAATGAATGCAGCACTTAATGCGGCTAAAATGCGTTTTCGTGCGGTATTAATGACAGCCTTCTCGTTTATATTAGGTGTTTTACCACTTGTCTTTGCAACAGGGGCAGGGGCTGGAAGTCGTGTTTCTTTAGGTATCACTGTGTTGGCTGGTATGATTGCAGCAACACTGTTTGGTACTTTACTTGTACCTTACTTCTATCTATTGATTCAACGTATGCGAGAAAAAATTAAAGGTAAACTAGATGTGACCTAGGGGTTCATCGAATGATGCATAATAAAAAGGGCACATAATATGTGCCCTTTTTTACTTTTTGTTTAAGAACATATTCACATCACTATGATAGGTTACCCATAATGATGAATAACTATTACTCAGAATAGATATTTATAATTAAATAGTGATGTCATCGACATTATCGTATAGTCGTTACTCTTGTTCTTGTTCTTGTTCTTGTTCTGGGCTGCTATCTTCTTCCTGTCTCTTATACACATCTGACGCTGCCGACGAAGAGGATAGTGTAGAT
>CAJXRC010000326.1 GCA_913058405.1 uncultured Colwellia sp.
CTCTTCGTCGGCAGCGTCAGATGTGTATAAGAGACAGGCTCATGTATTAGATGACTTTAAAGAAAATGACTTAATAAATTAATCTTGCTATTGATTGGCCTAAATACTTAAACTGAACAATGTTCTGTTATCTGCCAATCATCACACACAAAATAAGCATTATCATTCATCTCAAATTACGGGCTTTAACTTTGCCATAAAAACGTTTGAATAATTTTTTCACTCCAAATTTCACCGTTAATATCCATAATATTTCACTAGTTAATAATCTCAAAAATCATGATGAAGTGCGAAACTATAGTCAGATCAATAATCGACACCTCTTAGATATTCAAAATTTTTGGTAATATGCGTTTTAATCAATGTAGCCCATTTCTTGGCAACATATGTAGGTTGATAGGCTAAATAATATGGGGTTTCACTCACACTCTCGTCGAAAATATAAAGCCCATTATTATTGGTTTTATCGACAAAATATTCGGGCAAAATTCCAATCCCAGCATTTGAAATAATCGCTTGGTAGAGTCCAAAACTATTATTGATTACTTGCATATTTTTATGCAGATGAAAATGTTTACTGTGTTTTAAAAAGAGTTTTTCCCAGGTATTACTTTTTACCGAACTTCTAACAATGATACGGTGTAGCTCGTTAATATCGTCAAATTTTGAAAGTTGGTTTGTTTTTGCATATTGTTCACTGCACACTAATATGTTTTTTGCTGCCATTAGAGACAAATACTCTAAACCACTTTCATTCGTGTTGTTTCTAACCGAGAAATCGAATTTACTTTTCTTAAAGTCTACCACCTCGTCTGTTAGGTCTAGGTTGATGATCAATTTATCCATTTCCAGCTGTGGTAGCATAGGTGCAATAAATTTCACTCCTAAATCAACAGGCGCTGTCATCTCTAATTTTGTTCTATGTTGATTAAGCTGGGTATCAAATATTACTTGGTTAAAGTTACGTTCAAGAATGGCGTACTCCTGAAATAATTTACTACCTTTATTAGTCAGCTCTACTTTATTACCCTGACCGCGAATAAAAAGCTGAAACCCTAGCTTCTCTTCTAAGCATTTTATTTGATAGCTAATAGAGGGTTGTGATACTGCCAACTCATTAGCCGCATTGGAAAAACTGAGATTTTTCGCAACAGCAGAAAAGTATGGTAAATGGTTAGCCAGGTGTCTAAGCATAGAAATATCCGATGCAGTTATAGTAATAATCAATTTTATTTATATAGTGCAGCCATGGCAACATATAATTAATCAAAACCAACTTGGATTACAGATGTTCCAAATTAAAGCGAATTCCTATGCAGTATCATTACTGTTTTTATTTAACGGTTGTCTATTCGGGACATGGGCCGCTAAGGTACCTTTCTTTAAAGATATATTCGAATTAGATGAAAAAGCATTGTCGATATTATTGTTAGTTCTTGCTTTTGGCGCTGTCAGCTCATTTCCATTGGCAGGGCGACTAACGGATAAACTGGGTGTCCAGAAGTTGTCTAAAATAACGTATTTACTGTACCCAATCCCTTTTATCGGATTGGCAATAAGTTCTAACTATCTTTTATTAACTATATGTCTGTTTTTGTTTGGCTTTTTACACGGCGCAATGGACGTTGTCATGAATAGTTGGGCGGCACAAACCGAGAGCTTGACGACTAAAAAATTGATGCCATTCTTCCATGCAATGTTCAGTTTAGGTGCTGGTATAGGTGCAGCTAGTACAGTCTTTTTTGTTTGGGCAAATATTAGTACTACAGTACATTTTGTTGTAGTCAGTTTACTGTTCATTCCCTTATATATATTTCTTTGCAAACCATCTACGTTGACTCCTGTCATATGTGAGTCAGCCAAGGGATCTGATAAAACCAAACTACCTTTAATGCTTCTTTCTGCTATTGGCTTAATCGCTTTATGTAGTGCACTCGGAGAGGGAGCAATAGCAGACTGGAGTGCGGTAATAATGAGACAAGAATTTAGTGCTGATATGAGCTTTACAGGATGGGCCTATGCAGCTTTCTCTTTGCTGATGGTGCTATCAAGGCTATCTGGACATTTCTTTATTGAGAAGTATGGCGTTGTAAATATTGTAAAAGGCTGTTCATTATTTAGTATATTTGGCGCGCTTCTCATTATTTTGGTCAGTTCTGCTGAGCTTGCTCTAGTTGGATTTGCATTGATGGGCATAGGTTATTCGGTTATCGTTCCATTAGTATTCTCTAAAGCTGCCTCTATTAATCAACAAAAGTCAGGCAGTGCCATCGCGTTTGTAGCAACCTTTGCCTACGGTGGTATGTTATGCGGACCTGTGATTATTGGTTTGATAGCTCACCATACGACATTGAAAAGCGCTCTTTTTCTCCTAGTAGTCCTTCCGATATATACCTTGATAACGTCTTCTTTATTGAAAATTAGGCTAGGTAAGAATGTAGAAGGTGGCTTATCCCTTCAACGGGGGTAGAGAGCTATGTCGAGTAAGGTATATTAGCTAATATTCTCATGACATTAGGTTCTTTTGCTATAAAAGATAAAAACCTCAGGCTGCTGTTAATGTCGGGTTCTTTTGTTTGGTTAATACATAATATTATTGCTTAAACACCGTTAGGGATTTTATTTGAGGTTTTATTTTTAATCCGTGGTTTCATCAGCCTATACCGATTATCTTTGAGCCTAAAATTTAAACTATCAACAATCGCTATAGGTTAGAGTTAACCTTGAAAAATAGCATGTGAATTGTGGCTTGGAACCTTCATCAACTAAAAAAGCTGAGCCTAAATAATCATTTACCTCGTTTAAGATGTTTAGCCTCGTTTTGCACACGGCTGATCATTTTTCCAAACGCTTTATCTTTGGCTTTCTTCTGAGCAAGCGTGGCGCTATTAAATGCTTGTTCTTTTATTAATTTTTGATAACTATCAAATCGTCGCTGTGATAGTTCGTCATTTTCTATAGCATTTCGTACAGCACAACCGGGCTCTGAAGCATGTTTGCAATTTTTGAAGCGACATTGAGTAGCTAACTCAATAACCTCGCTAAAGGTTTCATTTACACCTTGCTCACAATCAGCAAGTTGTAATTCTCGCATCCCCGGTGTGTCCATCAATACACCGCCTTGAGGTAATACTTTTAACGCTCTATAGGTTGTCGTATGTTTACCTTTACTGTCATTTTCTCTTATGACACCCGTGTCTAAAGCTTGATAGCCTAATAAGCCGTTTACTAATGTTGACTTTCCTACGCCTGAGGAACCTAGAAATGCAATAGTTTTACCCTGTTGGCAGTAGCTCTTTAGCGGTTTAAGTTCACTTTCTTGTAATGCATTTAATGCGTGAACCATCATAAATTTGTCCAAGGCCTGAACTTGTATTCGTTTGGCATCGACATCACTACACTGGTCAGCTTTTGTTAACACTATAATTGGCTCAACCTGTGCCTCATTTGCAATGGCTAAATAACGTTCTATTCTGTTGAGATTAAAGTCTTTGTTTAGCGAGCAAACGATAATGAGAATATCAATGTTCGCAGCGATAAGCTGGGTGTTAACTTGGCTTCCTGGTGCTTTTCGTTCAAAAAGCGATTGGCGTTCTAATGGTCTGATCAACCTATTCGATTTATCAAATAACACCCAATCTCCAACACAAACGCGTTCACAATTAGGTGGCATAATTAGGCTTAATTGGCCCTGTTCTGAAAGTACAATTAAGTTATTGCGGTGCTGTTCGATAATTCTACCGATTTGTAATTCAGTAAATTCTTCTAAACTCAATTGCTGCTGAAAAAAAGGTTTCCAGCCTAGCTGCGTGATTGTTGGGGTATTTTCGTTCATGATCTAATGTTGCCTTGGGAACACAAGTTGCTTGATAGCTAATTTATTAAGATTAAGTGGTGAATTTCAGTCGTAAAACTTGCTGACCAGTAGGTTCATGCAATGTTTCTTTTAATAAGTCAAAACCATACTTTGCGTAAAACTTACGGCCAGTTAAATTTACTTTAAATACCTCAACTTCAAGGGTAGGGTGTAACGACTGTGCTTTATCCATTAGTGCTCTTCCTGCTCCTTCACCATGATAGTCTGGTAGTAGGAACAGTGCGCCAACTTCATTACCCATTAATGCAATAAACCCTTTAACCTCTCCGTTGAACTCTATACCCGCTCCACTTGAAGATGCTCGTTTCAGGAAACCTGAGCGAATCATAATCAAGGCACATTTTTTTGTTAAGGGTGTTCCCTTAAAATAAAATGTAACGACGGGTATGGTTTGCTTAGTTTTCCCCAAAGGGCTGGTTTATAAACGCTTTATGCTACGTTATTGATTTCGACAAGGGAACAA
>CAJXRC010000327.1 GCA_913058405.1 uncultured Colwellia sp.
GCTATTCATAAACGTTTTGCCTTGATAACCGCATAAATTGAAACCTTGATTGGACACTTTACGACTCTGAGTTTGTTGAGATTTTGCACTGGAATCTAAGTTATTGATTTACTAAAGCATCAATCACTCATTATCCAGAGTTCAGGTTAACTATTAGATAAGTACCATTTAACTTCTAACTCACTAATGTTCATATCAAATTGCTCTAACTCTTTTTGCTTAACAAGATGATAGTTTTTAGTGAATGCTTCACCTAAATAGCTCGTCAGTATTTGATCTTTTTCTAACGCAGCAAGTGCTCTATCTAATTTTAAAGGTAGCGCCTCACAGTCATCATCAAACGCATTGCCAACAGTAGGAGCTATCGGTTTGATTTTATTGGTTATGCCATGGTGAATAGAGGCTAAAAGCACAGTCATCACCAAATAAGGGTTAGCGTCTGCGCCAGAAACACGATGTTCTATGCGTGTCGCGTTTTTATGACCACGTGGCAAACGAAGAGCGACGGTTCTGTTGTCTACTCCCCAGTTTTTAGCCATAGCTACATAATACCCTGGCATAAATCGACGATATGAATTCACATTAGGGCATAATAGCGGCATAGAGGCCGGCATTAACTCAAGCATGCCACCAATGGCATGTTCTAATGTTTCATTGTAGTCATTGTTATCATCGGCAAAGACATTATTGCCGCACTCATCTAAAAGACTCGCGTGGACATGCATGCCACTCCCTGCTTCATTTGAATAAGGTTTAGCCATAAAAGTCGCATCAAAATTATGCTTATCAGCAACTGTTTTTATAATACGTTTTAATAAAATAGCATTATCACAAGCGGCGACTGGATCGGCTTCGTGCTTTAAATTGATTTCAAATTGTCCAGGTGCACACTCAGCAACCGCTGTGTCAGCTGGTACATTCTGTTCAATGCATACTCTATTAATATCATCTAATAAAGCACTGTAATCGTTAAGCGTATCAACGGAGTAAACTTGAGTATGTTCATCTCTTTTACCCGTTTTAGGCGAAATTGGCGCTTGTAAATTTCCATTACTATCTTTATTTTTATCTAATAAATAAAATTCTAATTCAACGGCTACAACAGGGAATAAGTTAATTTCGGCTAATTGCCTAACAACATTACTTAATATATTGCGCGGGTCAGCAAAAAAAGGCGTGCCATCGTGATTGAACATGCTCATTAATACTTGCGCTATTGGACGGTCATGCCAAGAAGCCATATGAAGGGTGTTCGCAATAGGTTTACAAACCATATCTGGTTCGCCAATATCTTGCCCTAGTCCACATTCTTCAATAGTTTCGCCGAGTACATTCATAGAAAATATCGTAGCAGGCATATTTAAGCCACTGCTGTAAATTTTTTCTAAACTACTTTTTTCAATACGCTTTCCTCGAGCAAAGCCGACTAAATCAGAAATGAGGACATCTATAGCCTCAACTTCTGGGTGATTGGAGAGAAAATTTTCTACCTCAGTTGTCTGTCCAACTTTTATCATAAAGTTACCTTCGAAATTGATACATATAATTTACTCACCACGAACTGATGAATATTTGCTTCACTATCTATTAGTAAGTAATTGTAATAGCTACGTCAAGATAAAATCAATTAATTAAGCTATATTTTTTACATAAACTGCATTTAATGACAGTTTATTGTGTTTTTGTAAAAAATATTCATTGAAACTCGTTGTTTTTTAATTTACCTTAGAACTATTGAAATTACGCAGTAACTTATTTGGAATTGATTTGATGGTTAGTAAAAGTCAGAAACCTATTGTTGGTATTACCTGTTGTAGTAGCCTTAACGGGATTCATCACCAACAAGTGGTGGGTGATAAATATATCAGAGCCTTGATGGCCGGTAGTGATGTGATCCCCGTATTAATTCCTAGCTTTGGAGAAGCAATGTTAGAAATATTGCCACATTTAGATGGTATATATTTAACAGGCAGTTATTCAAATATGGAACCACATCATTTTGGTGGTACTGAATTAGGCATCGATATGCCACGAGATCCCAATCGAGATATCACCAATTTAACCTTATTACAAAAAGCAGTAGAGCTAAAGATTCCTGTTTTGGGTATTTGCCGAGGTTTTCAAGAAATGAATGTTGCCCTTGGCGGTACATTACATCAACAAGTATTTGAACTCGACAATATGACAGAGCATAGAGAAGATAAATCAGTCTCTATGGATGAGCAATACAGTTTGTCTCATGACTTAAATCTAGCTGAGAGCGGTATATTATCTACGCTGATGAAGGGAGAGTTAATTCAACAAGTTAATTCATTGCATGGTCAAGGTGTTGATAAATTAGCCGACTCTTTGAAAATTGAAGGATCTGCACCTGATGGCTTAATTGAAGCTTTTTCATTGGCTGATAGCGCCAGTTATTATTTAGGCTTGCAGTGGCACCCTGAGTGGAAAATTGCTGAAAATCCTTTTTATAGTGAAATCTTTAAAAGCTTTGGCGATGCTTGTCGAAAATACAAAGAAAATGAAGCATACAGTTAAACCCATTAATGTAATAAACTAACTCTTTTTCAACGCAGGTACTGCCTGTCAGTGTAGTTAGTTTATTAAGGGTAATTATGGACGTAGGCAAAAGGTTAAAAGAAGTTAGAGAAATGTATGGGCTTTCACAACGTGAATTAGCAAAACGCGTTGGCTTAACAAACAGCACAATTTCAATGATTGAAAGAGATGCTGTGAGCCCATCGATTAGCTCTTTGAAGAAGATTTTAGAAGGGGTTTCTTTAACGGTTACTGAGTTTTTCACGTTAGAAATTCCCACTGAATCTCAAGTAGTCTTCAAAAAAGACACCTTGGTTGATGTTGGGAGCGACGGTGTAGAACTACATTTGGTCGGCTCAACCCAACCAGATTCTAAACTTGCATTTTTGATTGAGCGTTATCAACCCGGTTCAAGTACTGGCAAAGATATGATCACTCACATTGGTGAAGAAGCAGGTACGGTGATCGAAGGAAGTATTGAGATAACAGTGGCAGGACGTAGTTTTAAACTCACTAAAGGTGATAGTTACAAATTTTCGACAAGCTTACCGCATAAGTTTAAAAACACATCGAAAAAGGTTTGTAAAATTATTAGTGCGCATACACCGCCATCTTTTTAGTGTAACTATGATACCCATTCGACTTGAAGATGCATGATTCAGACTTCCTGAAACGAGCATATTCAAGCGGAGCGGATATGCCTTTGAAAGCGAGCTGTTATTTATTTTTTAGCACCCATATGGGGGTTAATTAAAAAGTGAAAGTACATTAAATTGTATTTAATTTGATTTAATTTAAAAACCATAAAACCATAAAAAAAGGAATAACATGAATAAAATTAAATTGTTAGCAGCAACACTCGCGCTTACGGCTATAGCTCCACTTGTCTCTGCAGAAGTCAGTGTTACCGGAACATTAACGTCGGATTATGTATTCCGAGGTGTTAGTCAAACAGATAGCTCTCCTGCTATTCAGGCTAGTTTAGATTACGAACATGAAAGTGGATTTTTCGCTGGTGCTTGGGCGTCTAATGTTGACTTCGAAGATGATGCAAATGCAGAAATTGATTTCTACGCAGGTTATTTTGGCGAAATCAATGACACTTTTTCATATGATGTTATGTATAACTACTACACCTATCAGGGTTACAGTTCAGCAGATGACTCTGATTATGGCGAATTTCTTTTTAACGCTTATATTAACTCATTCACGCTAGGCCTTGGTTATGCTTCTGATTATGTAAATACCGGCGATTCAGCACAATATATTTCAGCGGCTTACGATATCGAACTCCCTCAAGAATATGCCTTAACAGTTCAGGCTGGTTATACTATGGGTGATGCATTCGACGATGCTGAGTATGTAGATTACAGCGCAACAGTAGCAAAAACATTTTTTGATTTTGATTTTACTGCTGCCGTAATTAATACCGATATTGATGATGCTGACAATGCAGATTTTCGATTTGTTTTAGGTGTTTCTCGCACTTTTTAAGCACTTTGTTCACTTAATGTGAACCTCTGTTTGCTTTACCTTTAGCCTGTTTTCAAAACAGGCTATTTTTTTATCTGTCACTAATACCAATTCCATTAGATTTATTCCCATCTCAGAGTTATGTCAGAAGAGTTATAACAAACAAAATTTGTGCTGGTATAGTCATTCTATATCTAACAAATTTGTGCGGTTATTGCTTTTCTGACAAGCTCCCAAGGGTGAGTTTAAAAGGCTTACATGCTGTGTTATTGATTTTGACAAGGACGCTGCATGGATGCAGCTTATTAGAGAATGCAG
>CAJXRC010000328.1 GCA_913058405.1 uncultured Colwellia sp.
CGGCAGCGTCAGATGTGTATAAGAGACAGGTCAAATGCCTTGCACCAGTTATTGCCTGATAGTTATATAGACAATGTAGAAATAGATGAGAGTGTTATTAAAGTAGCACAACAATATTTTGGTTTTTTGGAAAATGATCAAATAAAAACATACAGTCAAGATGGCAGAGTCTTTGTTAAAAGGGCATTATTAAAGAAGAAAGAATATGATTGGATTATACTTGATGCTTTTAATGGTGATTATATTCCAGAGCACTTAATGACCAAAGAGTACTTAGAAGAAACTAAACGATTACTTTCACCTAGGGGAATACTAACCGCTAATACCTTCTCTTCAAGTAAGCTCTATGCTTATGAGTCAGCAACTTATAAAGCTGTTTTTGGTGATTATTATCAGGTAAGTAATCCAGATAATAGTAATCGAATAATATTAGCTCGAAATAATGGGCTTGATGATGACCAATGGGTAGTAGATAAAAGCATTAACCTTGATAAGTTAGCTACTAAATTACTGGCTATTGGGGTGGATGCAAAGCAACTTTATAAAAATATGGAATCAACAGCGACACATCAAGACTGGTCAGATGATAGCCCTATACTGACGGATCAATTTTCTCCTGCAAACTTGCTTAATATTGATACTGATTAATTGTAAATTTTCACTAAAAAATAAACTGCAGCTTTTACTGATGATAAATAATTTTCTCGTCAATAATTATCAGCACTTATTTTCTTTGATCTTGCTAACTAAAGTAGATAAATATAGTTAAAATTGCTCCAATATCTGACTAATTTATGTGAAAATAAGCAAAATTTTTTCATTGGATTATAAAGCATGTCAGTATTCGAAATAAAACACCCTCTAGTACAACACAAAATTAGCCTAATGCGCGCCAAAGACATGAGTACTCGTAGCTTTCGTCAACTATCAGCAGAAGTCGGCTCATTATTAACGTACGAAGCGACTAAAGACCTTCTATTAGAAGATTTTCAAATGGCAGGTTGGGACGGTGAAATCACCGGTCAACGTTTAGTCGGTAAAAAAGCGACTGTTGTGCCTATTCTTCGTGCTGGTATAGGCATGTTGGACGGTGTCTTAGAGCTAATGCCTAGTGCAAAAATTAGTGTCGTTGGTCTTTATCGTGATGAAGAAACCCTTGAGCCTGTTACTTATTTTGAAAAATTAGCCGGTGATATAGATCAGCGCTTAGCCTTAATCATCGATCCTATGCTAGCTACTGGTGGCTCAATGAATGCCACTATCGATATATTAAAGAAAGCAGGTTGTAAAAATATTCGTGCGCTAGTTTTAGTCGCTGCACCAGAAGGAATCGAGAAGGTTCAAAATGCTCATCCTGATGTAGATATCTATACCGCATCTATTGATGACCATTTGAACGAGAATGGTTATATCATCCCTGGACTTGGCGATGCGGGCGATAAAATATTTGGTACCAAATAAAGCAGCTAAATAGTTACGAATAAAATAAATAATAAAACCACTTAATAGGACGCTTCATGTCGGACCACTCTTTAGATAAAAGCAGCTTTAACCAACCTACTTGGCGTAATGCCCTTGCCGGGCTGCAAATGCTGTTTGTTGCTTTTGGTGCACTGGTATTAATGCCATTAATCACAGGGCTAGACCCAAGTGTTGCCTTATTTACAGCAGGTATTGGCACCATCCTATTCCAGTTTATTACCAAACAGCAAGTGCCACTATTTTTAGCATCGTCTTTTGTTTTCATTGCTCCAATTGCTTACTCAGTCCAAACCTGGGGAGTTGCGGTTGCTATGGGATCTTTATTCGTCACTGGTTTGGTCTATGTATTGATTGCTAGTGTTGTTGCTGTACGTGGTGCCGGTTTTTTACATAAATTAATGCCTCCTGTAGTAACAGGCCCTATCATTATGGTTATCGGGCTGAGTCTTGCTCCTATTGCTGTGAATATGGCCATGGGTAAAGCAGGTGATGGCTCAGTCGTATTGTTTCCTTATGCTGATTCTTTGATTGTTTCGATGTCGGCATTAATTACTACTTTGTTAGTTGCTACATTAGGTAAAGGAATTTTTCGTTTAATTCCAATTATGGCTGGCGTTTTTGTTGGTTATATCATGGCATCAGTTATGGGTATGGTCAGTACAGTTGCGATTGCTAATAGTGAATGGTTTGCAATTCCTAATTTTGTAACACCAGAGTTTAATTTAACCGCTATTCTTTTCATGTTACCTGTAGCCATCGCACCTGCTATTGAACACGTGGGCGATATTATCGCGATTGGTAGCGTAACAGGTAAAGATTACACTAAAAAACCAGGCTTACACCGCACACTATTAGGTGATGGATTGGCTACTTCTTTGGCCGCATTATTTGGTGGTCCACCAAATACTACTTATTCTGAAGTTACTGGAGCAGTGATGCTTACTAAGATGTTCAACCCTAGAATTATGCTTTGGGCAGCCGCTTTTGCTGTTGGGTTAGCATTTGTTGCTAAATTTGGCATAGCATTACAAACCATTCCTGCGCCAGTGATGGGCGGTATCTTAATTTTGCTTTTTGGTTCAATTGCAGGAGTCGGTATGAACATACTCGTAAAAGCTCAAGTTGATCTTGCAGAGCAACGTAACCTAGTCATCGTTTCGACTACGTTAGTCTTTGGTATTGGTGGCATGGCTATTGGCAATGATGACTTTAGCCTCACAGGTATTAGTTTATGTGGCTTAGTTGCTATTGCACTTAATGCCATTCTTCCGCAAGCTCAGCTAGAAGAAGAAAAAAGTTAACAGCTATATACATACTGGTTTATGCTTATAAAGCCCTTCTGTAGTTAACTATAGAAGGGCTTTTTATTTTAGACACTTTTGGTGGTTAGTTTTCACATACCACCTTTATAAAGAGTTTATTATTAGTGTCTAAAATCTCAAACTTGGTTTAATCTTTTTTAATGTTCCCTGAAGTTAATCACACTTCATCTTCTCTATTTATCGCATTTTCCTATTGAACAATCAGTCATGCATATGTGGTGAATGACTCGAATTAGCTGCTCTAAAAATAATGTCCATAAAACTTTATCAGTTGAGCGGTAAAGATACTAAATGTTGTTGAGAGAGAATATGAGTACTTATTTTTCTTAACAATATTTATGATGAAATAAGTATATGGTTACACTGTTTGTTAAATAAATGTAAATTTTTATTGAAAAACATTGTTTAGTCGTTTACTTTGTTTCCTATTCGCTTCATTTGTATACTATGTGCTCTTTTTGTGTTCTATTTCTCATATAGGAAACATGGTGGGTAAATAGCTCAAACGGTAGGTGAATTTTTTATGTTACAGCGCTGCACAGGGATGTTATTTTCCTTAATAAATCTAATGGGAATAACTGTTTAGCTAACTTATCGCAAGATTATAGAAGTAACTAATATGCTCAATACAATTGATCTTTTTATCAAAATAAATCGTTATAGTACTTTTCATGAAGCTGCAATTAAACTTAATATTCCACTTGCAACCTTACAGCGACGTATCAAAAAACTAGAAAATGACCTTGCATTAGCACTGTTTTATCGAGAGCGAGGTAGTTTACGTTTAACAGAGCCTGGTAAACAATTTTATAAGAAATGCATATTACCAGTTGAGAAGTTGCAAGATATTTTATGTGACTTTCAAGGGCATTATGATGGAAATAAAGGTTTGATTAAGTTAATTGCTCCGCAAAATTTTATGAAAAATCAGTTTGTAGATGGTTTGTTTAAAGACTTTTCTCAACGCTTTCCTGAGATAAAAATTAATATGGTTTTATCTGATGAACGTGTGGATTTAAAAAATACTGAATTTGATCTAGCGGTACGTATAGGTGAATTAATTAACTCTCAGAATATTTGTAAAGTAATAAGTAAAATGAACTTTGTCTTAGCTGCGACACCTGACGTGTTAGCCCAATATGGCAAACCGAAAGACTTCTCCGATTTAGCAAAATTGCCACTAATAACCTTTACTCACTTTGATAATTGGACCTTTTTATCGACTGATAAAAAAAAGAACATATTTCACCCTGAATCAAGCTTTATGGCTAATGATATAGAAATGTGCGCGTTAGCGGCATTAGCAGGTAGAGGTGTTTATTATGGGCCGAAGTTTTATCTAGATAAGCAGATAAAAACAAAGGAGTTAGTGGTTTTGCTAACTGATTTTACACCATGTATTAGAAATATTAACTTAGTCTGGCCAGATAAACTGATCCCCTGTCTCTTATACACATCTGACGCTGCCGACGAAGAGGATAGTGT
>CAJXRC010000329.1 GCA_913058405.1 uncultured Colwellia sp.
CATTTTGCTTGTTTTAAGCTCGCTAATGTAGTTCTAAGCTGACCGATAAATTAATCCGTTTGGTATAAATGATTTCATATAGTGATATCTGTTTAGTAAAACTATCTTTAGCTAAAGAACTAAAAATAGCTAGCGCTTATAAACATACGTATCCGTTCAAACACACCTCATATTTTAACGCATCAATGTAATGGTAATGACATGATTCTCGATAATATTGCTTTGGCTTGATCGATATATATGCCACCAAAAATATTAGCGTGATTTAAAATATGATAAAAATTATAGACCAACTTTCTTTGTCCGTAACCATCATCTAAAGGATATTCTGCTTGGTAGCCATGATAAAAATCATCAGGAAAATGACCGAACAGTTCCGTCATAGCAATATCAACCTCGCGATCGCCGTAATAGCAGGCCGGATCGAATATCATAGCTTGTTCACCAGAAAAACCGGTATTACCTTGCCACAAATCACCATGTACTAAGCAAGGTGTAGCTTGGTGGTGAAGTAATGCGTCGTGGCACACTTGGGTAATATGCTCAATATTACCTAACATTATGGAACGCTCAGACAGCAATTGTAATTGCCATGCAATACGTTGGTCAGAAAAAAAAGTTGTCCAATTACTGCTCCAATGATTGGGCTGGAGAGTACTACCAATGTAGTTATCATGCTGCCAACCAAATTGACCATGGCGTGTTTCGTAGTGCATTTGAGCGAGCTGCTGTCCTAGTTGATACCAAAGCATAGGTTTTGCGCTACTAAAGTCAATATAATCGAGTACTAAGAAGCTCTTGTCTAAACTAGTGCCTATAGCTGTTACGTTAGGACTGGCAATATTCGCTAAGCTATTAAGTTGTTTTAATGAGTATGCTTCCGCTTGGAAGTTTTCTAGATAGTCTTTGTTGTTGATTTTTAGAAAATAACTGCGGTGTCCGTCAGTTATTTTGAATGATAAATTTGGAGGTGGCTCTTTATTATCATATAAACCAGTGAAGGAAGAGGCTGTAGGACCTCTTGTTGATATTTCTTGTTTTTCTGAAATATAAAATGGCTTCCCGGTTTCAACGCTAATGGCTTGTTCAATGCAATGCCACATAGTTATCTCCAAGGGTAATTATATGTTCTTTAGTATAGCTGCTTTCCCACAGAGTGTTGTCTTGGAAGATAATATTTACTTAGCAAGGATTATTCATCTGACTGAGTATCTAAATATTGGATTTTATCGGTAACACCATCCCATTTTTTTGCTTGATCTAATGCTGGTTTTACTTCGGTGATCCTAGGCCAATGTTTCGATAATTCAGCATTAAGCTCAATGAACTCTTGCTGGTCTGCAGGAACTTCATCTTCTTGATAGATAGCACCAGCTGGGCACTCAACAGGGCAAAGATCACAATCGATACAATCATCAGGGCTAATCACAAGAAAGTTAGGGCCTTCATAAAAAGCATCAGCAGGGCACACTGCGACACAGTCAGTGTATTTACATAATATACAGTTATCAGTTACTACAAATGCCATGGCTTTATCTAAATTTGGTAATTTTTGTCTTAATCATGGTGTGGATCATACCTTTGTTGAGAGCAATTTCAATCTCTTGTTTCTAAAATGTTAGCGTACAGGTAAAATAGTGAAAAATATTACTCTTCCTATGCTGGATCTCAACAGAATGATTCGTTTAACCAATATTAAACTTCCGCTTGATCATCAAGAGCACGAACTTGAACAAGCAATTTTAACTAAATTATCAATTAAAGCCGTTCAGTTAATAAACTTCACCGTGTTTAAACGTGGTTATGATGCACGTAAGAAAAATAGCATTTTCCTGATTTATACCCTTGATGTGGAAACGAATGTTAACGAAGAACTTCTTGCAACATTTAGTGATGATACTCAAGTAAAAGAAACGCCAGATATGGCTTACAAATTTGTTAGCGAAGCACCGAAGAACCTTAAAAGTCGTCCGGTTGTTATTGGCATGGGACCCTGTGGTTTGTTTGTTGGTTTAGTGTTAGCACAAATGGGTTTTAATCCTATTGTGTTAGAGCGCGGTCAAGAAGTTAGACAACGCACTAAAGACACCTTTGGTTTTTGGCGGAAAAAAATATTAAATACTGAATCTAATGTGCAATTTGGTGAAGGTGGCGCAGGCACATTCTCAGACGGTAAGCTTTATAGTCAAGTTAAAGACCCAAAGCATTATAGTCGAAAAGTACTTCATGAGTTTGTTGATGCCGGCGCACCGGAAGAAATTTTGTATGTAAGCAAACCTCATATTGGTACGTTTAAATTAGTCACCATGGTTGAAAAAATGCGCGCCAAAATTTTTGAATTGGGCGGTGAAGTACGATTTAACCAACGAGTGGATAAAATTCATTTTACTGATGTTGATGGTAATGAATGTACTGCGCAGGGCATTGAAGGTTACCAAAACAAAAAAGTGACGGGATTAACGCTCTCTACTGGCGAGCATATAGAAACTAACTATATTGCTTTAGCGATAGGGCATAGTGCTCGTGATACCTTTAGTATGTTATTTGATGAAGATGTTTACATGAAAGCAAAGCCATTCTCTGTTGGTTTTCGTATTGAACATGAGCAGACTGTTATCGATGAAGCACGCTTTGGCAATAATGCCGGTAATGAAATCTTAGGCTCAGCAGATTACAAGTTAGTTCACCATTGTAGTAATGGTCGTTCGGTTTATAGCTTTTGTATGTGTCCTGGCGGAACTGTTGTTGCCGCAGCCTCGGAAGAGGGGCGATTAGTCACTAATGGTATGAGCCAATACTCTCGTCTTGAGCGTAATGCTAATAGTGCTATTGTTGTCGGTATTGAACCGGAAGATTTTATCACCAGTGAGTTTGCTTCAGATAGAGATTATGTGCTTGCGGGTATGGAATTCCAACGTAAGTTAGAAGAAAAAGCGTTTAAACTCGGCGGCGAAAATTATGATGCGCCAGTACAATTGGTTGGCGATTTCCTTGCAGGACGTAAAAGTGGCGAGCACGGCAGTGTTACTCCGTCATATAAACCAGGTGTGACTTATTGCGATTTAAGTGAAACCTTACCTGATTATGCTGTAGCTGCTATTAGAGAAGCACTGCCTGCATTTGATAAGAAGATTAATGGTTTCTCAATGGCAGAGGCAACGCTAACGGCCGTTGAGACTAGAACTTCATCACCGATACAAATTACACGTGATAAAGAAACGTTGCAAAGCCTTAATATACAAGGTTTATACCCTGCGGGTGAGGGCGCTGGTTATGCCGGTGGAATTTTATCTGCAGGTATTGATGGTATCAAAATTGCTGAAGCAATGGCATTAGCCATCATCGCTGAACAGTAATAGCAGAGCAAGAATATTAACTAGCTTTTGATGGTCGGATCATTAGTTAAGGTCTATCAGTTAAAGGTATTATTGATAATTCAGTAATACCTTTTATTGTTTTTTGTTGCCATTTTTCTTTGGGTAATTGTCGTCTAATATTTCGCATACTCTTCCAAATAGATTTTAGTGCTAAATGATCAGCTAACCATTTTGGTGTGTCTCCTCGGCCATCAGCGATAAAAACATATTCAATAAATATCTCATTGCCTTCGTCTTCCGACTGCTTGGGTATTATTTTCCACTGCGCACTATGCGTTTTTACCTGTAAAAATTCTTCTAAATGATCAATAGCTAACGGCATTGTCTCTTTAAGTAAAATAGGTTCAGCATCTGTGAGTTTAATTTCAATGCTAAGATCAGCATTTTGCCAATAGCTGGAATGGAGTATTAATATGCGGGGTCTTAATGGCCAGATTTGAGAGAGCTTTATATAGAAGCTATTTTCTTTAACTGAATATTGTTTGATTATTTTACTTTCACTGGCATTAACTAGCCAATGTTGTGTGTTATTAGCATCTTGTAAAAAGAGTAAAAAACCAGACATGCTCGAATTTACTGTCGCGCTTGCTCTAATTTCTATTAACTTTTTGTCAATTTTATTATTTATTATAGCAGGGCGATAACTAACGCTTTGCGAGCTATTCTTTTTCCATAACTTCCATGGAACTTGTTCAGCAGATGAAAATTGTAGACTACTCAAAAGCAGTAGCGCTATAAAAATGGACGATTTATTCACTATATTCAGCTAGTTATTAAAAGCATGTTAATAGTATCATTATTTCTTAGCTAAAGGGCTATGTAACCTGAACTCTGGATAAGCAGCACTTGTTCAATATTCCCATTTTTGTGGTTCTCATCGTTAAAACGTCGATAAATAGCCAGCTATTCAT
>CAJXRC010000330.1 GCA_913058405.1 uncultured Colwellia sp.
CGGCAGCGTCAGATGTGTATAAGAGACAGTAGAATAACTATGTTTAACAAATTTTTCTTGTTCTAAGCTCGCTAATATAGCTCTGAATAGGGAATAAATTTAATCAAATTGGTATAAAACTATTTAATACTAATAACCATTCTTTCTTTGAATGGTTTTTTTATGTCTGACGTTCTAATAAAACCTCCCTGATCTCAGTTCATTCATTCAACTTTTCTCGTTCTTACTTAAATAAGGAGGTTTCACTTACTTGTAATACTTGCCGATTACAAGCATGACAAAATAGTGCTTGGTGAAATTCATGACCATGAAAAATAAGTTCGTTCTTCGCAACTTATTGGTTGGGCAGAAGAATACGGGATATATGTATTGATATCTGCGATAAGCATTACAATCCAGCTTAAACAAACTTAAACCAACTACAGAAACTCATAAACTCAAGGATCCACTGGGTGTTAATCATATATTGTGTTGTCGCAAGCTTTAAAATCATAAAAACTGATGGTTCTAATCAGTGCAGAATAATTGTTGTATAAACAATCAAGTTGTTTAAACATTAATCTGCATTTGCAATGAAAAGATAAACCATTGTAAAGTAACAATTATTTTTTAGTTATATTAATTCACTATAGCGAACATAAATATCCAACAAAAATAATTTATAAAAATAATAGCCGTTAAAAAAAGTAAAATAATCGTTGCTTTTAGTAAATTCCAAAATCAAATTGTCTTACTAGGTTAGTCATCACTAACCCTTAATTTAAGGCAAAAATAATCACAAAGATCAACATATTTTATCACTTGCAAAACAGGTCAAACCTCACTATCTTGTGTCTAGAATTATAAAAAAGCCCTAGATATTGTGCATTTGATGCTCAGTTGTTATTTTTAAAACTACGTATTTAATGATTTATTTTTAATACGTATGTGGGATTTTTTTATTAGGGCCGTTTTAGATCCTTTAATTAGGAAAAATAAACAATAACAATAATCGCTTTACAGGTATTTCATGAATAACAACCTCTTTGTAACTAAACGAAATGGTGAAAAAGAATCCATTGATTTAGAAAAAATTCACCGTGTTATTGCTTGGGCTGCGGACGGCTTAGAACAAGTCTCTGTTTCTCAAGTTGAATTAAAATCTCACATTCAGTTTTATGACGGTATCAAAACTGAAGATATTCATGAAACTATTATTAAAGCAGCAGCTGATCTAATCTCTGAAGAGACGCCAGATTATCAATACCTAGCAGCTCGCTTAGCAGTATTTCATTTACGTAAGAAAGCTTACGGGCAATTTGAGCCACCTGCCCTTTATGATCACGTGGTAAAATTAGTTGAAGCTGGCAAATATGATCAGCACTTATTATCAGATTATACTAAAGAAGATTTTGAGCATATGGCCAGTTTTATGGACCATAGCCGTGATTTAAACTTCAGTTATGCTGCCATGAAACAGCTTGAAGGCAAATATTTAGTACAAAACCGTGTTAGCGGTGAAATTTACGAAAGTGCTCAGTTTTTATATATTTTAGTTTCAGCCTGTTTATTTGCTAAATACCCTGTTGAATCTCGCTTACGTTATGTAGAAAATTTTTATCACGCAATTTCTCGTTTTAAAATATCTTTACCTACCCCGATTATGGCTGGTGTTCGTACGCCAACACGTCAATTTTCATCATGTGTATTGATCGAATGTGGCGATAGTTTAGATTCAATAAACGCGACATCAAGCGCTATTGTTAAGTATGTATCTCAGCGTGCCGGTATTGGTGTCAATGCTGGTCGTATACGCGCTCTGGGTAGTACTATCAGAAATGGTGAAGCATTTCATACCGGTTGTATCCCATTCTTTAAGCATTTCCAAACAGCCGTTAAAAGCTGTTCACAAGGTGGTGTTCGCGGCGGTGCTGCTACATTGTTTTACCCTTTGTGGCATCTTGAAGTCGAAAGCTTACTAGTACTTAAAAATAACCGTGGTGTAGAAGAAAACCGTGTGCGTCATTTAGATTATGGTGTGCAATTTAACAAATTAATGTATCAACGCTTAATTAAGGGTGGCTCTATAACTCTATTTAGTCCAAGTGATGTTCCTGGGCTATATGATGCTTTCTTTGAAGACCAAGATAAGTTTGAGCGTTTATACGTACAATATGAAAACGATGATTCAATTCGCAAAAAGCGTATTAAAGCGATCGAATTATTTACGCTGTTTGCACAAGAGCGTGCAAGCACCGGCCGTATTTACTTACAAAATGTTGATCACTGTAATACGCATAGTCCGTTTGACCCAAGTAAAGCGGCAATTCGTCAGAGTAATTTGTGTTTAGAGATTGCCCTACCGACTAAGCCAATGAATGATATTAATGACGAGAATGGAGAGATTGCGCTTTGTACGCTTTCTGCATTCAACTTAGGTGCTATCGATTCATTAGATGAATTAGAAGGTTTAGCTGATTTAGCTGTACGTGCATTAGACAGTTTATTAGATTACCAAGACTACCCTATTGCTGCAGCACAAAGTGCAAGCATGGCGCGAAGAACATTAGGTATAGGTGTTATCAACTACGCATACTACCTTGCTAAAAATGGGCTTTATTACTCAAACGGTAGTGCGAATAATTTAACTCATCGTACTTTTGAAGCTATTCAATTTTATTTATTGAAAGCGACCAATGAATTGGCTAAAGAGCAAGGTGCTTGTCCTAAATTTGACGAAACTCTTTTATCAAAAGGTATTTTACCGATTGATACTTATAAAAAGTCAATAGATGACATCACAGCTGAACCACTTCATTTAGATTGGGAAAGTTTACGTGAAAGCATTAAAGAGCACGGTGTAAGAAACTCAACAGTTTCTGCATTGATGCCATCAGAAACATCATCACAAATTTCGAATGCAACTAACGGTATCGAGCCACCACGAGGTTTGATAAGTGTTAAAGCCAGTAAAGATGGTGTATTAAAGCAAGTTGTTCCTGAATATGACAAACTCAAAGGCAATTATGAGTTACTCTGGAATATTCCAGATAACCAAGGTTATTTAGAACTAGTTGGCATCATGCAAAAATTTGTCGACCAAGCTATTTCGGCAAATACTAATTATGATCCGAGCAAGTTTGATGGTGGTAAAGTGCCAGTTAAGCAGATCTTAAAAGATATACTTACGGCCTATAAACTAGGTGTTAAAACACTTTATTACCACAACACCCGTGATGGGGCCAGTGATGATATTGAGCCTGAAGATGATGGGTGTGCTGGCGGTGCTTGTAAAATATAATCATTTTACTTAATCACCATCTGTAAATTACTCAAATATAATCTATAAATTTAAAGCCTAGCAATGTACTAGGCTTTTGCTACTACAGCACTGTAGTCCCAAAGGAATAAAAACATGACGTATACCACGTTTAATCAAATACCTAATAACGCACTTTTAGAGCCAATGTTTTTAGGTAATAGCGTTAACGTTTCTCGCTATGATCAACAACGTTATATTGCTTTTGAAAAATTGATTGAAAAACAATTAAGTTTTTTTTGGCGTCCAGAAGAAGTTGATGTTTCTAAAGATAGAGCTGATTGGCAGAGCTTAACTGATTCTGAAAAGCATATTTTTATTTCAAACTTAAAATATCAAACACTTTTAGACTCTATGGCTGCACGTTCTGTTAATGCGGTATTACTTCCTTTAGTTTCTTTACCTGAAGTTGAAACTTGGGTAGAAACATGGGCATTTAGTGAAACTATACACTCTCGTTCTTACACCCATATTCTTCGTAATTTGTTTACTGAACCTGGTGAAATTTTTGACGATATAATCGTTAACCCAGCCATTTTAAAGCGTGCTTCAAGTATTGCTAAGTTTTTCGATGATGTCATTCTTACGACACAGTTGCTGCAATCTCAAGGTGAAGGCACCTATGAAGTAGAAGGCAAAACAGTTGAAGTATCAACGAGAAAACTTAAAGAACGTTTGTTCCTTGCTGTTTGCTCTGTTAATGCATTAGAAGCGATCAGGTTTTACGTAAGCTTTGCTTGCTCATTTGCTTTTGCTGAGCGCGAGTTGCTCGAAGGTAACGCCAAGATAATTGTTTGCAAGTTCCGTCATGGATGTACACAAAATAACAAAAAAATCAGAATTAATCAAGCCAAAACAAATAGAAACAACGTGTTAGACTTGTGTGCAACCCCACATAAAATCACAAAAAATGCCACACAACTAAAAATCTGTCTCTTATACACATCTGACGCTGCCGACGAAGAGGATAGTGTAGA
>CAJXRC010000331.1 GCA_913058405.1 uncultured Colwellia sp.
TACGAGATCTAGTACGGTCTCGTGGGCTCGGAGATGTGTATAAGAGACAGTGACAATGCTGATAAGCTATAATTTTGCTGACTGTTTTAGTTAATCGCGTAAGTTGATTAACTAACATGCAAAAACAAAAAACCGCGAAAGCGGTTTTTTTATATCTAAATTTTAGTTTGTTGTTTAGTTGTTAGACTTCTGTTTCTTCAACAGCTAACGGCCAACCACCTAATGCTCGCCACTTATTAACGATATGACAAAATAGTTCAGCTGTTTTTTCAGTATCATATAAAGCACTATGCGCTTCACTATTATTAAAGTCTATTTTTGCAGCAATACATGCCTTTGCTAAAACGGTTTGCCCTAGTGCAAGACCTGCAAGTGTTGTCGTGTCGAAGCTGACAAAACTATGAAAAGGACTACGTTTAATTTTACATCGCTCAGTAGCTGCATTTAAAAAACCCAAATCAAAGGCGGCATTATGGGCAACAATAATAGCTCGCTGGCAACCAGCAGCTTTCATCTTCTTTCTTACTAACTTAAAAAGATCCTTGAGTGCTTCACTTTCATCAACGGCACCACGCAATGGGTTCGTTGGATCTATACCAGTAAATTCCAATGCTTTGGGCTCGAGGTTTGCCCCTTCAAATGGCTCAATATTAAATTGTATAGTTTCATCGATAGAGAAATCACCGGTGTCTTCATCTAAATGTAATACTGAAGCTGCAAGTTCAAGTAATGCATCTGTTTGAGCATTAAAACCGGCTGTTTCTACATCAATAACAACAGGGAAGTAGCCGCGAAATCTTTGAGAAAAGTCGCTTTTTACTGTTTCAGAATTAGGGTTGTTTTTTTGCTGGGTATCTATAGAGCTTGATTCAGACATTAGTCACTAAAGTAATATAGGTTGAAATAATGCTGATTATTATCGCAGAAAGTTAATTTAAAAACGACAATGAAGATGGCTTATAAGTCATTAAATGTACTTTTTTACTTCATAAAGCGCTTTTTTATCGATAAAATGCTAAAGTTATCTGAGTTTAGGGCGATACCCTTTATATCCCATACAGGCAAAAGTAAAAAGTCCTGTTACCGCTATCGATATTGTGCAAAATTATGAAAAAAATAGTCGCATCACTAAGTACTTATTTTCTTATTCTAGCTAGTTTAGCCACCAGTTTTTTTGCGAGTGACGTAAAAGCAGGCATTCGTCAATATAGCGCAGATATACATACCTCGAAATGGCAACTATCTGATGATTCTCGCCTTCGATGCACCTTGTCACATCAAATACCTCGATATGGTGAAGCACGCTTTTCAGCAAAAGCCAGTCGTAAGCTTAATATGGAATTTGAGTTAGACATGATGTTGTTACCAGATAACTATTCGTTAGCTGAAGTTCGCAGTGTAGCGCCAAACTGGCAGCCTGGTACCGGGTCTCGTACTTTAGCGAATATGAAATTACATAAACAATTTAATCCTAGTCTCCCTAAGAAGGTTGCTTGGACCATGTTAAGTGAACTAGAGCAGGGCATGAGCCCAACCTTTTATTATAATGATTGGTACAGCGAGCAAGATAAAATATCTGTTGGCCTATCAACAGCGCGCTTTAAGAAAGCTTATAGAGATTTTGTAGGTTGTGTGGGCAATTTACTTAATTATAGCTTTGATGATATTGCTTATACCGTACTTAATTACCAATCTAGCAGTGATAAATTTACTAAAGCATCTCAAAGACGTATCGAGATGATCCGCCAATATTTGAGTTTAGACCCAGAATTAGAATTGGTATTGGTCGACGCATACTCTGATAGCTATGGTGGTCGTTGGTCTAATTTAAAATTATCAGAACGCCGCGCCGCTAAAATCAGAGATTATTTTGTAGAAAATGGTATTGAAGTGAGTCGAATAGAAGCAAAAGGTTATGGTGAGAAACGCCATATATCTTCCAATGACACTACACTAGGGAGAGGAAAAAACCGTAGAGTAGTCATTCAAATGCAAAAACCATAACTTTATCTAAGTTACTATCGGTCTATATTGAGGCGCAGTTGTTAAAGTACTGTAAATAATACTTGCTACTATCCCAATAGAACGCATAAAAAATATAGAGTAAAATATTGAACAGGCCTGTAGATTCGCAGTAATCTACAGGCCTGTTTTTGTCTGAGCCCTTTTTGGGGACGACTTTTTAATTTTAAGGTATAAAATGTCATGAAACATTTTTCAAAACTTTGCTTAATACTCAGCACTTTTGCTGTGTCTATAGCACCAGTTACATGGGCACATGAAGGTGCCACTCATCAACACGCTAACGTGTCTACGCTAACTGATGCATATACTTATGCTAATTATGACCAAGTTAAAGCGACTCATGTGTATCTTGATCTTAATGTAGATTTTGATAATAAATCGTTATCTGGTTTTGCCGAGCTTTCACTTGATTGGCTTACCAATAACAAAGCGCCTTTAATTCTGGATACACGCGATCTTGTTATTCACCGTGTAATGGCAAAAAATAGCCAAGGCCAGTGGGTAAAAGTTAAGTATGATTTAGCTAAGCGTGATGATGTATTAGGTAGCAAGTTAACTATTAATACGCCATTTAATGCTGAAAAAGTTCGTATCTATTATAACTCAACAGAAAAAGCTACAGGCTTACAGTGGTTATCAGCGGAACAAACTGCAGGGAAAGAAAAACCTTTTTTATTCAGTCAAAACCAAGCAATTCATGCTCGTTCATGGATACCTATCCAAGATACTCCTAGTGTTCGCGTAACTTATACTGCGCGTATAACTACCGATAAAGATTTATTAGCGGTAATGAGCGCGAATAATGAACCGGGTACTGAGCGCGATGGCGATTATTTCTTTTCAATGCCACAAGCTATTCCTCCATATTTAATTGCGATTGGTGTTGGTGATCTTGAGTTTAAAGCGATGAGTCATCAAACAGGTATCTATGCTGAATCTTATATTTTAGATGCTGCAGTTGCAGAGTTTGATGATACACAAGCGATGATTGATAAAGCTGAAAAGATGTATGGTAAATATCGTTGGGGTCGTTATGACTTATTGATGTTACCACCTAGCTTTCCATTTGGTGGCATGGAAAATCCACGTCTTTCATTTATCACTCCAACCGTTGTTGCGGGTGACAAAAGCTTAGTTAACTTAATTGCCCATGAACTAGCCCATTCTTGGTCTGGTAACTTAGTGACTAACGAGAGCTGGCGTGATCTTTGGTTAAACGAAGGTTTTACCAGTTATGTTGAAAACCGTATTATGGAAGCTGTTTTTGGTACTGATCGCGCAGTAATGGAACAAGCATTGGGCGCACAAGACCTAAATGCTGAAATTGCCGAACTTGATGCCGGTGATACTCAGCTTTATATCGATTTAAAAGGCCGAGATCCAGATGATGCATTCTCAGGTGTGCCTTACGTTAAAGGTCAGCTGTTTTTAATGTTCCTAGAAGAGAAGTTTGGCCGTGAGCGTTTTGATGCATTCGTATTAGAATACTTTGATAGCCACGCATTTCAAAGTTTAGGCACTGATAACTTTGTTAAATACTTAAAAGCTAACTTAACGGATAAATATCCTAACATTGTTAGTGATAGTGAGATCAATGAGTGGATTTTCAACGCGGGTCTGCCAAGTTATGCACCACAGCCTACTTCAAATGCCTTTAAGGTGATTGATAAGCAAATTAACCAATTAGTTAATGACGAGTTGACATTAGAGCAATTATCTACTGCTCAATGGACATTACATGAGTGGTTGCACTTTATTAATAACTTACCTGTAGATTTAGATCACCAGCGTATGGTGAATCTAGATGAAGCTTTTGACTTAACCAATAGTAATAATGCTGAGATTGCTCATGCTTGGTACTTATTATCAGTTCGTGCTGATTACAAAGAGGTTTATCCTGCAATGGCTAAATACCTAAAAAGTATCGGTCGTCGTAAATTGATAGTGCCGTTATATAAAGAGCTTGCCAAAAATGCAGAGAGCAAAGCATGGGCTGTTGAAGTCTATCAACAAGCTCGTCCAGGTTATCATGGTTTAGCCCAAGGCACTGTAGATGGAGTGTTGAAGTAATCTCAATTCAAGGCAGTCTGATCTTATAATAGTTATGCCATTATAAGATCATGAATGATGAATAGGGTTGTTAAAACGCTTTATCGAGAGAGTTTAGGTTAACTCTTTTTGAATATATATGATTTGATTAATACCAAATTGATTAAGTTCTTTCCCACTCAGCGAGAATTAAAAGGC